>JACQYA010000034.1 GCA_016208425.1 Betaproteobacteria bacterium | reverse complement strand
TGGCGATGGCCGGAAACGGCACGCGCTGGCCGCTGGCGCCGACCACCCAGATTTGATCCAGGCTCTGCGGGTGCTGCCAGTATTCCGGCGCGCCCTCCATCACCACTTTGTACTGGTTGAGCGGCTGGTAGATCGTCGATACTTGGCGCTGGCCGAAGGCGTCGTTCAGCGTCGCCGTCAGCAGGCGCACCGGGATGCCCAGCCGGGCCGCCGCCTCGCGGTCGATGGCGATGTTGGTTTGCAGTCCCTTGTCCTGGAGGTCGGTATCGAGATCGCTGATTTGCGGCAGGTCGCGCAGGCCGTAGCGGACTTTCGGTTCCCAGAGGCGCAGGTCTTCCAGTTCATCGGCGAAGAGCGTGAACTGCCATTCCGAAGCGCTTTGCCGGCCGCCGACGCGCACATCCTGCGCCGGGAACATATACAGGCTGGCGCCCGGCACATGGCTGGTCAGCGGGCGCAGGCGGGCAATGACATCGAAGACGGAGGAGGGCTGCGCCAGCTTCCGGCGTTCGGCGAGCGGTTTGAGCGCGATGAACATCCGCGCGCTGTTGCGTTGGGTGCCGCCGGTGACGGCGCTGACGTTCTCCACCGCCGGGTCGGTGCGGACGATATCGACCAGTTCGGTAATCTTGCCGCGCATGGCCTGGAAGGAAACCTGCTGGTCTCCCCGGATGCCGCCGACGATGAGTCCGACATCCTGGCGCGGCAGAAAGCCTTTCGGGATGACGATGTACAGCCAGACGTTGAGCCCTATGGTCGCCGCCAGTACCAGCAGGATGAGCGCCGGATGGCGTAGCGACCAGTCCAGCGAGCGCCCGTAGCCGGCGCGGGTTACCGCTGGCAGGCTTTGGGTGCGCGCCGATAGCCAGGCTCCAGCTCTCCGCCAGATTCCCTTGGCCGGCAGAGTGGCAGGTGCAAGCTGGGCAGGGCGGCGCAGCAGGCGGGCGCACATCATCGGCGTGACGGTCAGCGAGACGACCAGCGAGACGAGGATGGCGGCGGTCAGCGTCACCGCGAATTCGCGGAACAGGCGGCCGACAATGCCGCCCATCATCAGCACCGGGATGAAAACGGCGACCAGCGACAAGCTCATCGAGAGCACCGTAAACGCCACTTCGCGGCTGCCGGCGAGGGCGGCGGGGAAGGGCGCTTCGCCGCCTTCGATGCGGCGCACGATGTTTTCGAGCACCACCACCGCGTCGTCCACGACGAAGCCGGTGGCGACGGTGAGCGCCATCAGCGACAGGTTGTTCAGCGAATAGCCGCACAGCCACATGATCGCCAGCGTACCGGCCAGCGAGACGGGGACGGCGACGGCGGGAATCAGCGTGGCGCGCGCGCTGCGCAGGAAGACGAAGACGACACCGACCACCAGAAAGATCGAGATCGCCAGCGCGCGCTCGACCTCGCGCAACGAATTGCGGATCATCGCCGTGCGTTCCATCATCACGTCGAGTTCGATGGCGGCGGGAATCGATGCGCGCAACAGCGGCAGAAGTTCCTGCACGCGGTCGACGGCTTCGAGGATGTTGGCGCCGGGCTGGCGGTTGAGAATGAGCAGGATGGCGGGCTTGCCATTGACTGCGCCGGCGTTGCGCACGTCCTGCACCGAATCGAGCACGTCGGCGACTTGCTCCAGGCGGATCGCCGCCGCGTTGCGATAAGCGACGATCAGCGATTTGTACTCGGCGGCGGTTTTGGCCTGGTCGTTGGCCAGGATCTGCCACTGGCGCTCCCTATCCTCGACAAAGCCCTTGGGGCGGTTGGGGTTGGCGTTGACCAGGGCTTGTCGCACATCCTCCAGCCCGACGCCGAACTGCGCCAGTTGCGGCAGCCGCAGCTCGACGCGCACGGCGGGCAGTGCGCCGCCGCCTATCGTCACCTGCCCGACGCCTTCCACCTGCGCCAGGCGTTGCGCGAGCACGGTTGCCGCCGCGTCGTACATCTGCCCCGGCGTCAACGTTTCCGAGGCCAGGCTGAGGATCATGATCGGCGTATCGGCCGGGTTGACCTTGCGGTAGGTCGGATTGTTCGGCAGCGAGGTCGGCAGCATCGCCCGCGAGGCGTTGATCGCCGCCTGCACTTCGCGCGCGGCGCTGTCGATGTTCTTGTCGAGGTCGAACTGGAGCGTGATGCGCGTGCTGCCGAGCGCGCTTTCCGAGGTGATTTCGGAGACCCCGGCGATGCGCCCGAGCGCCCGTTCGAGCGGCGTCGCCACCGTCGCCGCCATCGTTTCCGGGCTGGCGCCGGGCAGGCTGGCGCTCACCGAGATGGTGGGGAAGTCAACTTGTGGCAACGGCGCCACCGGCAGCATGCGGAACGCCAGCGCGCCGGAGAAAAAGACACCGATGGCCAGCAGCGTGGCGGCGACCGGGCGGTGGATGAAGAGGGCGGTCAAGCTCATTCGCGTTCGGGCATGAAGCCCCCTCTACCGGGGTTTTAACCAGAAACCGGCCACCGCTACGACCTCCCCGTTCCGCGCTCGCGGCGGCGATAGCCGATAGCGGCCGGCAGCAGCGCGGAAACGAGCAGCAGTGCGCCGGCCGCCAGCGGCCACAGCACCGGACGGTTCCATTCGTTGCGCCGGCGCGCGCGTTCGGCGACGTCGATGCGCTGGTATTTCAGGATATTGTTGCCGACTTCGGACGGCTTGCGGTTGTGCAGCCAGGCGTGGCCCAGCGTGTAGCTTTTCGGGTGGAAGCCGAAAATCCAGGGCGCGTCGCGCTGCAACAAGGCCGTTGCCTGGCGGATGATGGCGAGCCGTTCGGCGCCGCGCGGCCCGTCGCTGTCCATGTTTTTCATGCGCTCGAACAGGCGGTCGAACTCCGGGTTGGCGTAGTTCGAGGCGTTTTCGCCGCCCTTGGCGACCTTGCCTTCCGCGCCGGCGAGCAGGAAAAAGAAGTTCTCGGGGTCGGGGTAATCGGCGTTCCAGCCCAGGTAGTAGAGCTGGACTGCACCTTTGCGGATCTTGTCCTGGAAGCGGTTGAAGTCGGTCGAGCGCACGACAAGCTGGATGTCGAGCTTGGCGAACTGGCGCGTCAGCCAGTCCAGTCGCGACTTGTCGCCCATGCCGCCGCTCGTCGTGTCGAGGTTGAGCACCAGCGGTTCGCCGGTCTTCGCGTTGCGGCCGTCCGGCCAGCCGGCTTCGGCGAGCAGCTTTTTCGCGGCTTCGATGGGTTTGCGCTGGGCGCGGCCGTTCGTTTTGTCACCCTCCCAGCCGTAAACCACCGGGTTGCTGCCGGCTTCACCTTCGATGTAGCCGAAGATGCCCGGCGGCAGCGGGCTCATCGCGGCGATACCGCGCCCGTTCATGAAAATCGAGATGAACTCCTCCTGGTCGATGGCGATGGACAGCGCCTGGCGCAGTTTGGTCGCCGGTTCGGCCAGGCCGCCGACCACCGGGTCGAGCAGGTTGAAGCCCATATAGAAGGTCGAGGCTTTGACGCTGGTCAGCAGGCGGATTCCCTTGACCCGCATTTCGTCGGACAGCGCCACGTCGCCGCCGACGTTGAGCCGCACCGCCTGGTCGAAGCTGTCGGACGAAATGCCCGAGGCGTCGTAATAGCCTTGCAGGAACTTGTTCCAGTACGGGATGCTCTCCTTCTCGCGCGAAAATATGGCCTTGTCGATGAAGGGCAGGGCTTTGCCGCAGTCTTTCAGCAATCCGGCGGCCGCGTCTTCCGCTTCGCCGGCGCAGGGATAGGTTTCGCCGTGGAAGTTGGGGTTGCGCTCCAGCACCATGCGGCTGTTCGGGTTGTTCTGCGTCAGCATGAAGGGGCCGGTGCCGACCGGATACCAGTCCAGCGTCAGGTTTTTTCCGGCCATGCCGGGCTGGCTGTAGAAGCGGTCGGCTTCGCGCGGCACCGGCGCGAAAAAGGGCATGGCCAGCCAGTAGAGGAACTGCGGGTACTTGCCGCGCAGCTTGATGCGGTAGGTGTAGCGGCCGACACGGGTGACGCCGGAAAGCGCGAAGCGGTCGAGATCCAGCCAGGCGTCGGGCGGCAGCTCTTTCGCCGCCTGCTGCAATGCCGCACCCAGTTCCTTCAGCCCGACGATGTGCTCGGCCATCATGCCGAAAATCGGCGAATGCAGGCGCGGGTGGGCGAGGCGTTTGATTTCGTAGATATAGTCGTCGGCGGTCAGCTCGCGGGTACCGGTGCGCTTGAAATCGCCTAGCGTGTCGACGCCGCGTAACTTTTCGCGGTCAAGATCGGCGTAAACCGGCTGCCCCCTATCGTCGACCGCAAAAGCCGGGTGCGGCTGGTAGCGGATGCCGGGGCGGACGCGGATTTCGTAAACGCTGTCGGCGATCGTGCCGATGGGCGCGTCGGCCGGCAGTTCGCGCCCGGCGGCGTCGTAGAAGCGGGGCGTCGGCACGGTCTCAACAGTGGATGGAACCAGCGTGTAAGGCCGTTTCAGGTAGTGGTACTGCAACGGCGGCTCGTAGATCTGAGCCGTAAAGGTGATTTCGTCCTCGGTATACGACTGCACCGGGTCGAGGTGCTTGGGGCGTTCGGTGAACGCCGAATAGAGAATGTTTTGCCCGCGTTCCGCTTCCGGGTAGGGATCGTTTTGCTCGCTGCCGCAGGCGGCGAGCAGGAGAAGCACCGACAGGCGGGCGAGGCGGAAGAGAGGGGTGGGGCGCATGGGGGCGAAGTGTAACGCGAAGCGGGGATTTTTTGCCTGCTGCCCCGCGCCTTGCCGGAGACGGCGGGCGGCTGGATGAAATCGGCGGCATTCCCGATTTCCTCTATAATACGCTGGCTCATCCAGCCCAAATACAACAACAATTCCAAACAATTTACGTTACCGGAGAACCTATGGGATTTCTTGCAGAGAAGCGTATTCTCATTACCGGCGTGCTGTCGAAGCATTCGATTGCCTACGGCATCGCAAAGGCCTGTCATCGCGAAGGCGCGCAACTGGCTTTCACTTATCAGAACGAACGTTTTCAGGAGCGTGTCGGCAAATTTGCCAAGGAGTTCGGCAGCTCGCTCGTTTTTCCGTGCGACGTGGCCGACGACGCGCAGATCGACGCCCTTTTTGCCGAGCTCGGCAAGCATTGGGATGGCCTCGACGGTATCGTGCATTCCATCGCTTTCGCGCCGAGCGAAGCCATCGAGGGCGATTTTCTCGACGGCATCACGCGCGACGCCTTCCGCATAGCGCACGACGTGTCTTCTTACAGCTACCCCGCGCTGGTCAAGGCCGGGCGCCAAATGCTGCTGAAAGGCAGGAACCCGGCGGTTCTCGCGCTTTCCTACCTGGGCGCGGAGCGCACGCTGCCCAACTACAACACGATGGGTCTGGCCAAGGCCAGCCTCGAAGCGGCGACGCGCTATCTGGCGTTCTGCCTCGGCCCGCAGGGAATCCGCGCCAACGCCATTTCCGCCGGCCCGATCAAGACGCTGGCTGCCTCGGGTATCGGCAATTTTTCCAAACTGCTCGCCTACAACGCCCACAACGCGCCGCTGCGCCGCAATATCACCATCGAAGAGGTGGGTAACGCGGCAGCCTTCATGCTGTCCGATCTGGCCAGCGGCGTTACGGCCGAGATCATGTATGTCGACGGCGGCCTCAACACGACCGCGCTCGGCAACCCGGAACCCTTGCCTGCCTGAGCCACGGGCGGCTTTGCAAGACCAAACGCCGACCGCGCAAACGGTCGGCGTTTTTTTTCTTGAGGGTTATCTTGCGGGTAACTACTTCTACTTTGTCAGATTCAGTAACTGATGTTACGCAGTCCACGTCTGACAGGCTTGCCGGATGAAAAAAGCTGACCTTGATTGATACACGGACTAAATGACTTCGTCACGAAACATGCCATAATGCTATTCCGCACAAACTGCGGAGGGCGCGAACGGCCGGAGCCTACCAATGGCATGACCTCTCCGGTGCTGCACGGGCTCTGCTTGAGCCACGATCGCCGGGGTGCAAGGGCGTGCGGGGCGGTATCGCGCACGGCAACCGGCGGTTTATCGATGCGGCGTGCCCCGTTTTGAGAGCGGGTGCGCCGTGGCGGGGTTTGCCGCCCCCGTACGGGGGCTGGAAAAATACGCGCCGAAAGTCCGCCCGGAATCCGCAATTTCGCCATTCGTGCCGGAGTCTTGGTAGAATGCGCGGTTATCTTGGTGTCCAACGTTTTTTGTCCTTATTGTCCTACCAGCGGAGAAATTATTCATGGCTATCGAACGCACACTTTCCATCATCAAGCCCGACGCGGTGGCGAAGAACGTGATCGGCAAGATTTATTCACGTTTCGAGTCGAATGGCCTGAAAGTCATCGCTTCCAAGATGGCCTGGCTGTCGCCGCAGGAGGCGGGTGAGTTTTACGGCGTGCACAAAGAGCGCCCTTTCTTCAAGGATCTGGTTTCCTTCATGACCTCAGGCCCGGTGATGATCCAGGTGCTGGAAGGGGAGAGCGCAGTTGCCAAGAACCGCGAGCTGATGGGCGCGACCGATCCGAAGAAAGCCGATCCCGGCACGATACGCGCCGATTTTGCCGAGTCCATCGACGCCAACGCGGTGCACGGGTCGGACGCAGCCGAGACGGCGAAGGTTGAGATCGCCTTCTTCTTCCCGGCGATGAACGTTTACTCCGGGCGCTAGGCCGACAAGACCGCTCGCCCGCATGACCGTCAATCTGCTCGATTTCGATGCGGCCGGCCTGCAAGGGTTTTTTGCCGAGCACGGCGAGAAGCTATTCCGCGCCCGGCAAGTCTTGCGCTGGATGCATCGTTCCGGGCGGTGCGACTTCGACGCGATGACCGACATCGCCAAGAGTCTGCGCGACAAGCTCAAGGTTCTGGCGACTGTTTTGCCCCCGCCGATTATCTCGGACAGGCTTTCCGACGACGGTACGCGCAAGTTCCTCTTCGATGTCGGCGGCGGCAATGCCGTCGAGTCGGTATTCATCCCCGAAGAAAACCGTGGGACGCTCTGCGTGTCGACGCAGGCCGGGTGCGCGCTCGACTGTTCTTTTTGTTCGACGGGCAAACAGGGTTTCAACCGCAACCTGACGGTGGCCGAAATTGTCGGCCAGTTGTGGCAGGCCAACCGCGTGCTGGGGGGCGACAGGTACGATAGGTGCGATACGGGGGAAGACGAGCGGATTATCGGCAACGTCGTGTTGATGGGCATGGGCGAGCCGCTGGCGAATTTCGACAACACGGTGACCGCGCTGCGCCTGATGCTCGACGACAACGCCTACGGCCTGTCGCGGCGCCGCGTCACCGTTTCCACCTCCGGGCTGGTTCCCGCGATGGATCGCTTGCGCGACGAGTGCCCGGTAGCGCTCGCTATTTCCCTGCACGCGCCGGACGACCGCCTGCGCGACGAGCTGGTGCCGATCAACCGGAAATATCCGTTGCGCGAGCTGATGGCCGCGTGCAACCGCTATCTGGAAAAGGCGCCGCGCGATTTTGTCACCTTCGAGTATGTGATGCTCGATGGCGTCAACGACTCGGATCGGCAGGCGAAAGCGTTGCTCGAAGTGACGCGCAGCGTTTCCTGCAAATTCAACCTGATACCGTTCAACCCGTTTCCCGGTTCGCCGTATAAACGCTCCCCGACGCCGCGTATCAGGCGTTTTGCCGAGATTCTGATGGAAGCGGGCGTCGTCACCGCGACGCGCAAGACACGCGGCGACGACATCGACGCAGCCTGCGGGCAACTGGCGGGGCAGGTGCTCGACAGGACGCGGCGTGCGGAGCGTCGCGTGTTCGATCTTCACGAGATCGGGCAATGATCCGCATTGGGGTCAAGGCCGCCGGCCCACTCTTTTCCGTCGTCGCGCTGCTGACGGTAGGGTCGGAGTGTTCCGTTTTCGCGCAAAATGCCGTTCAGGCCACGTCCGGCATGAGCGCCTCGGGCACCGTCGGCGATCCGCGCAACCGCGCCAAGCTGCATACCGAGCTCGGTTCCCTGTATTTCCAGGACGGCAACGTGACGGTTGCGCTCGACGAGCTGCGGATCGCGCTGGAGGCCGATTCGGATTACGCGCCGGCCTACAATGTGCGTGGTCTGGTCAACCTGTATCTGCGGGAGCTGGAGCTGGCCGAGAGCGACTTCAAACGCGCCTTGCGGCTGGCCGACGGCGATCCCGAGATCAACAACAATTACGGTTGGTTTCTCTGCCAGATCGGCCGGGAACAGGAGTCGCTCGGCTATTTTCAGCGGGCGATCAGGAACCCGCTGTATCAGACGCCCGAGCGGGCGTTGCTGAACGCCGGCCAGTGTTCGCAAAAAATGGGCGACCTCAAAGCGGCGGAGGACTATTTCGATCGCGTTTTGCGCTATTCGCGCAAGAACCCTCAAGCCTTGCTGCACCTGGCGACGATCAATTATCTGCGCAACAACTTGCCGGCGGCCAGAACGCTGCTCGGCGAGTTGCTGCGCCAGACCGAGCCGAACGCGGCGGTGCTCTGGTTGGCGCTGCGCGTCGAGCGCCGTTCGAACGACCGCAATGCGGAAGCAAACTACGCCAATCAGTTAAAGCGTAGGTTCCCGGATTCTGCGGAATATCAGGACTAGTTGAGGGGGAATTTCGAATGACCGATGAAATTCGTGTGCTGCCGTTGGCGGGAAGCGGACTTGCGGCCGAGTCCGCGGCGACGGACGTGGTGGCCGTGGCGATGCCGTCCAGCGTCGGCGAACAGTTGCGCGCCGCCCGTGAAGCCAGGCAGATGAGCGCGTCCGGCATCGCGCAGATGCTGAAACTGAGCGTGCGTCAGGTCGACGCGCTGGAGATCGACGATTGGTCCACGCTGCCGGGCGCGACGATTGTCAGAGGATTCATCCGCAACTACGCGCGCTTGGTCGATCTCGATAGCGACGCGTTGATGGCGCAGCTCGACGCGCTACGGACGCCGAAATCGTCCGATCTCGATCTGCTGATCGCGACAAACAACGCGGCGTTGCCCCGCACGGGCGGGATGGGACGCCGGGATCTGGCGGTGGTGTTTTCCGGTCTGATGCTTGCAGGTTTGGCGCTGCTGGCCTATTTCTTTGTTCCCCAAGAATTCTGGCAATCGAAGCTGGCGGAATGGAACAGCGTGTTGGCGCCCGCACCACCGCCGGTGCTTGCGCCGGAGCCGGCTCCGGCGACTGCCGCCGGGAACGTCGACCCGCTCCCCCCGGCGCCGGTTTCCGATCAGCCAGTTCCGTCCGGCACGCCGCCCGCCGCCGATGCCGGGGTGTCGGAGAAGACGGCACCTCCCGCCGTGCCGCCGGCACCATCGGTACCATCGGTTTCTGCGGTGCCGGTTGTGGACGTTAAGACGAACCAGCCCGCCCCGGCAGGCAGCGGCCTGAAACTCATCTTTGCGCGCCCGTCGTGGGTGGAGATCCGCGACCGTAGCGGCCAGGTCGTCTTTTCACAGCTCAATCCGGCCGGCAGCGAGCGCGAGATCGAAGGGCAGCCACCGTTCGCGCTGATCGTCGGCAATGCGTCGGGGGTCACCGTCCGCTACAAGGGCAAGAACGTCGAGCTGGATCAGCGCAGCAAGGACGATGTTGCCCGTCTGAACCTGGAATGACGCTGAACCCTCCCATGCACCCCGCAACCCGCCGGCCGACGCGCGCCGTGGAAGTCGGCCGGGTGACTGTCGGCGGCGAGTCGCCGGTCGTCGTCCAGTCGATGACCAATACCGATACCGCCGACATCCTGAAAACGGCGATTCAGTGCGCGGAGCTGGCGCAGGCGGGGTCCGAGCTGGTACGTATCACCGTCAACACGCCGGAAGCCGCCGCCGCCGTTCCCGGGATTCGCGCCCACCTCGACCGCATGGGTGTTGGCGTGCCTTTGGTCGGCGATTTCCATTACAACGGCCACCGCTTGCTGGCCGATCATCCCGAATGCGCCCGGGTGCTGGCCAAGTACCGCATCAATCCGGGCAACGTGGGCCACGGAAAAAAGCGCGACGAGCAGTACGCGCAGATGATTGAAATTGCCTGCCAGTACGACAAGCCGGTGCGTATCGGCGTCAACTGGGGCAGCCTCGACCAGGACTTGCTGGCCCGCATCATGGACGACAACGCGAAGCGTTCCGCGCCCCTGGGCGCGGTCGATGTGATGCGCGAGGCGATGGTGGCGTCGGCGCTGGAGTCCGCCGCCAGAGCCGAGGAACTGGGTATGCCCGGCGACCGGATCATCCTGTCGTGCAAGGTTTCCGGGGTGCAGGATCTGATCGCCATCTACCGCGAGTTGTCGCGGCGCTCGGATTACCCCTTGCATCTGGGGTTGACCGAGGCCGGCATGGGGTCGAAGGGCATCGTCGCGTCGGCCGCGGCGATGTCGGTGCTCTTGCAGGAAGGCATCGGAGACACGATCCGCGTATCGCTGACGCCCGAACCGGGCGGCAAGCGCACGCAGGAAGTCGTCGTCGCGCAGGAAATGTTGCAGACGATGGGGCTGCGCGCATTTACGCCGATGGTGGCGGCGTGCCCCGGTTGCGGCCGCACGTCCAGCACGTTTTTCCAGGAGCTCGCGCAGTCGATACAGGCGCATGTGCGCGGCAAGATGCCGCAATGGCGCATCGAGTACGACGGCGTCGAAAACATGACGCTGGCCGTTATGGGCTGCGTCGTCAACGGCCCAGGTGAGAGCAAGCACGCCAATGTCGGCATCAGTCTGCCGGGTACCGGCGAAGTGCCGGCGGCGCCGGTTTACGAGGATGGCGCCAAGACCGTGACCCTGCGCGGCGACCGCATTGCCGAAGAGTTCACCGCCATCGTCGACCGTTACGTGGCGCGTCGTTACCCGAGAAAGTTTGCTTCATGAGCCAATACATCCAGTCCGTGCGCGGGATGAACGACATCCTGCCCGGCGAGGCCGAGTTCTGGGAGCTGTTCGAGGAAACCGTGCGCTCGTGGCTGAAAAGCTACGGCTACCGCCCCATCCGCCTGCCCGTCGTCGAGCCGACACCGCTGTTCACGCGCGCCATCGGCGAGGTGACCGACATCGTCGAGAAGGAGATGTACTCCTTCGTCGACAGCCTGAACGGCGAGCCGCTGACCTTGCGGCCGGAAGGCACGGCGGGTTGCGTCCGCGCCGTCATCCAGCACAACCTGATCGCCCAGCAGCCGCAGCGCCTGTACTACATGGGACAGATGTTCCGGCACGAGCGGCCGCAGAAAGGGCGCTATCGCCAGTTTCATCAGGTCGGCGTCGAGTCGCTGGGGTTTTCCGGCCCGGATATCGACGCGGAACAGATTTTGATGGGCGCGCGCCTGTGGGACGATCTGGGGCTGCAAGGCATCAAGCTGCAACTCAACACGCTGGGTCAGCCCGGCGAGCGCGCCCGCCATCGCGGCGACCTGATCGCGTATTTTGCGGCCGGCGCCGATGCGCTCGACGAGGATGCCAAACGGCGTTTGCACAGCAACCCGCTGCGTATCCTAGACAGCAAAAATCCCGCGATGCAGGATTTGATCGCCGGTGCGCCGAAGCTGATCGATTATCTCGGCGAGACGTCGCTGGCGCATTTCGGGGGCGTGCAGCAGGTGTTGCGCGACGCCGGGTTGCCGTACGAAATCAACCCGAGGCTGGTGCGCGGGCTGGACTACTACAACCTGACGGTTTTCGAGTGGGTGACGGATCGTCTGGGCGCCCAGGGCACGGTCTGCGCCGGCGGCCGCTACGACGGGCTGGTGCAGCAACTGGGCGGCAAGCCGGCGCCGGCTTGCGGCTTCGCGATGGGCGTCGAGCGCCTGGTTGCGCTGGTCCGCGATGCGGGCGGCGAGCCGGCGGCGTCCGGCATCGACGTTTATCTGGTGCATCAGGGGGAGGCCGCTTCGCGCCTGGCGCCGAGGGTGGCCGAGGGGTTGCGCGACCGGGGCATCGACGTGCTCTTCCACTGCGGCGGCGGCGGCTTCAAATCGCAGATGAAGAAGGCGGATGCGTCGGGCGCCACTTTCGCCGTCATCATCGGCGACGACGAGGCGAAGGCCGGCGAGGTGACGCTCAAGTATCTGCGCGGCGGCGGACGGCAGGGAATGCAGGACGGTACACAGAAGCGGGTCGGCGTCGACAAGATCGCCGATGAAATCTTAATGGACTGGGAAGAAGCGTAATGGCGACCTATGATCTCGAAGAGCAGGAACAACTGGCCGAACTGAAGGCCTGGTGGAAGCAGTACGGCAATCTGGTTACCGGCATCCTGACCGCCGCCGCTGTCGGCGTGATTGCCTGGCAGGGCTGGAACTGGTACCAGCGCAACCAGACGGGGCAGGCCTCGATGGTTTACGGCGTGTTGCAAAGAGCGGCTCTGGAAAAGGATACCCCGCGCGTCAAGGCGGCGAGCGGCGAACTGCTGGAGAAATTTGGCGGCACGACTTACGCGCCGCTCGGCGCGCTGACCGCCGCCAAGGCGATGTTCGACGCCGGCGACGCGAAAACCGCCAAGGTGCAGCTCGCCTGGGTCGCCGAGAACGGCAAGGATGAGTTGCGCGATCTGGCGCGTTTGCGCCTGGCCGCCGTGCTGCTCGACGAGAAGGCCTACGACGATGCGCTCAAACAGCTCGACGGTAGTTTCAACGCCGGCTTCGCGGTACGCGTTGCCGAGAGCCGGGGCGACGTGTTTGGCGCGCAGGGCAAGGCGTCCGAGGCCAGGAGCGCGTACCAGGCCGCGCTGACCAAGCTCGATGAGGCCGACAAGTCGGGCAAGGGGAAAAACTCGCTACAGGATAGACAGGCGAACGGCCCCTACCGTGAAATGTTGCAGCAGAAGCGCGACTCGCTAGCGGAGAGCAAGTAATGAACGGGCGCTTTGCCGTCGTCCTGCTTCCTTTGCTGTTGGCCGCCTGTTCGACGCTGGAGTCGCTGAACCCGTTTTCCGGTCCGGCCGGGCCGAAAATGGCGGAGTTGCAACCGTTCAAGGCAAGCGCCGACGCCAAAATCGTTTGGCGCGAGAACGCCGGCAAGGGGGAGGATCACGTATTCGTCCCGGCCGTGGTCGGGCCGTCGGTTTACGCGGCCGGCAAGGACGGCGCTCTGACGCGCCTGGACGATGGGCGGAAAGTGTGGCGCATCAGCGTTGGTCAGACGCTGTCCGGCGGTGTCGGAACAGACGGCACTACGGTCGTCGTCGGTTCGCCCAAGGGCGATCTGCTGGCCTTTGCTGCGGTCGATGGAAAACCGTTGTGGAAGGCGAAGGCGACGAGCGAGATCCTCGCCGCGCCGGTTGTCGGCGACAGCCTCGTCGTCGTGCGTAGCGGCGACAACCGGCTGGCCGCTTACGACGTGGCCGACGGCAAACGCAAATGGATCTACCAGCGCCCGATCCCGGCGCTTTCCTTGCGCGCGACCGCAGGTGCCGTGCTGGCCGGCAAGTATGTTTTGGCCGGCTTCCCCGGCGGCAAGCTGATCGCCGTCAGTGCGAGCAACGGCGCGCAGCTTTGGGAGGGTACCGTGGCGTTGCCCAAAGGCACGACGGAACTCGACCGCGTGGCGGACATCACCAGCCTGCCGGCCATCGAAGGCCGCGACATTTGTGCGGTCGCCTTCCAGGGGCGCGTCGCCTGTTTCGACCTCGGTAACGGCAGCCTGATCTGGGCACGCGAGATGTCGAGCGCCACCGGTCTGTCGATCGACGGACGCTACGTCTATGTTTCCGACGATAAGGGTGCCGTCCACGCGCTGGACAAGGCGAGCGGCGCCAGCATCTGGAAGCAGGACAAACTTTCGCTGCGCCGCCTGACCGCCCCATTGCCGATCCGCGGACTGGTGGCGGTGGCCGACGTGCAGGGGGTGGTGCATTTCCTGAGCCGCGACGATGGTTCGTTTGCCGCGCGCGTGGCGACCGACGGCAGCCCGGTGGTGGCGCCCTTGCAGGCGATGGGGTCTAACCTGCTGGCGCAGACACGGAACGGCGGCGTCTACGCCATCGAGGTTCAATGAAACCGACTTTAGTCATCGTCGGACGCCCGAATGTCGGCAAGTCAACGCTCTTCAACCGGCTGACCAAGACGCGCGACGCGCTGGTGGCGGATATACCCGGGTTGACCCGCGACCGCCACTATGGTCACGGCAAGGTCGGCAACAAACCTTACCTGGTGGTCGATACCGGCGGCTTCGAGCCGCTGGCCAAAGACGGCATCATGCACGAAATGGCACGCCAGGCCGAGCAGGCCATCGTCGAGGCCGATGTCGTCATCTTCGTGGTCGATGGCCGGACCGGGATTACCGCGCTCGACAAGGAAATCGCCAACAAGCTGCGCAAAGCCGAACGACCGACTTTCGTCGCCGTCAACAAGGCCGAGGGAATGCATCAGGGGGTCGTCGTCGCCGACTTCCACGAACTGGGTCTGGGCGAGCCGTACGCAGTTTCCGCCGCGCACGGCGAGGGCGTGCGCAGCCTGGTCGAACTGGCGCTCGAACCGTTTGCCGAACCGGGCGAAGACGAGGGGCGTCGCGACGATCTGAAGGTGGCGATCGCCGGCCGCCCGAACGTCGGCAAGAGCACGATGATCAACGCGCTGCTCGGCGAGGAGCGGGTCATCGCCTTCGACCAGCCGGGAACCACGCGCGACTCGATCTATGTCGATTTCGAGCGCGGCGGCCGCAAATACACCTTGATCGATACCGCCGGGTTGCGGCGCAAGGGCAAGGTTTTCGAGACGGTAGAGAAATTTTCGGTCATCAAGACCTTGCAGTCGATCGAGGATGCCAACGTGGTGGTTTTGGTGCTCGATGCGCGGCAGGATATATCGGACCAAGATGCGCATATCGCCGGCTTTGTCGTCGAATCCGGGCGCGCGCTGGTGGTGGCCGTCAACAAGTGGGACGGTCTTGACCCCTACGTCCGCGAGCAGGTCAAGGCCGCGCTCGAAGCGAAATTGAAGTTTCTCGATTTCGCGAAATTTCACTACGTTTCGGCGCTCAAGGGGCAGGGGCTGGAACAGGTTTTTCGTTCGGTCGACGCGGCTTACAGGGCGGCGACCGCCGATTTGTCGACGCCGCAACTGACGCGCACGCTGATCGACGCCGTCGCCAAGCAGGCGCCGCCGCGCAACGGCATTTTCCGCCCCAAGCTGCGCTACGCCCACCAGGGCGGACGCAATCCGCCGCTGATCGTGATCCACGGCAACGCGCTGGACAAAGTGCAGGATTCTTACCGGCGCTATCTGGAGCACACCTTCCGCGAAGTCTTCAAGCTTCAGGGTACGCCGTTGCGCATCCAGTTCAACGTCTCCGAAAACCCGTTTGCCGACCGCAAAGCACCCGAGCAAAACCGGCGCAAGCCGAAGCCGGAGCCGGGGCCGAAATCCAAGGCGAAACCCCGGCCGGCGCTCAAGCCGAAATCGCCCGCCAAGACAGCGAAGGGTTGAGCGTCGAATATTCCTTGTCCCCGGCTATGGCAACCGAGAGAAAAATCCATTAAGCTACCCAATCCCCCAACACGACGAAACATGGAGTTTTAACCATGAGCAATAAAGGGCAACTTCTACAAGACCCGTTTCTCAACACGCTGCGCCGCGAGCATGTGCCGGTGTCTATTTATCTGGTGAACGGCATCAAGCTGCAAGGCCAGGTCGAATCCTTCGACCAGTATGTCGTTCTGCTCAAGAATACGGTCACGCAAATGGTGTATAAGCACGCCATTTCGACGGTAGTTCCGTCGCGGCCGGTCAACTTCCAGCAAGATCCCGGCACCGAGGGCTGAGATCGCCACGGCTTTGCTCCGGCAGATCCTCGTCGGGCGCGCTCATGCTTGAGCGCCCCGATTCCGGCGAGCGGGCGGTCATCGTCCAGCTCGACTTCGGTTCCGACGATATTCCCGAGCAGCTCGAAGAGGTGCGCCTGTTGACGCAGTCGGCCGGCGCGGCGATTTGCGCCGAAGTTTACGGAAACCGGCGTAGCCCCGATCCGGCGACCTTTGCCGGCAAAGGCAAGGTGCAGGAGGTGGCTGCCGGGATCGCCGCGCACGAGGCCGATCTGGTCATCTTCAACCACGAGCTTTCGCCGGCGCAGGAACGCAACCTGGAGCGCGCGTTGCAGTGCCGGGTGATCGATCGCACCAGTCTGATCCTCGACATTTTCGCGCAGCGCGCGCAGAGCGCCGAGGGCAAGCTTCAGGTCGAGCTGGCGCAGCTCGACCATCTGGCGACCCGCCTGGTGCGCGGCTGGACGCACCTGGAGCGGCAAAAAGGCGGTATCGGCTTGCGCGGCCCGGGCGAAAAACAGCTCGAAACCGACCGCCGCCTGCTCGGTAACCGCGTCAAGCTGCTCAAGGAGCGGCTCGCCAGGCTGGAACGCCAGCGCGGCGTGCAGCGCAAGGCTCGGGCGCGCGGAGAGGTGCTCGGCGTGTCGCTGGTCGGCTACACCAACGCCGGCAAATCGACGCTGTTCAACGCGCTGACCCATGCCGGCGTCTATGCCGCCGACCAGTTGTTCGCCACGCTCGACACCACATCGCGCAAGCTGTGGCTGGGCGACGCGGGAAATGTCGTGATTTCCGATACCGTCGGATTTATCCGCGACCTGCCGCACTCGCTGGTGGCGGCTTTTTATGCGACGCTGGAAGCGACGGCGCAGGCCGATCTGTTGCTGCATGTCGTCGATTCGGCCAGCCCGGCGCGCGACGACCAGGTGGCCGAGGTGAACAAGGTGCTCGCCGAAATCGGCGCGCAAGATGTGCCGCAAATTCTGGTGTTCAACAAGCTCGATTTGACCGGCCTGCCGCCGGCAATCGAGCGCGACGAATATGGTAGAATCCAGCGCGTTCGCGTTAGCGCCAGAAGCGGCGGAGGTCTGCCGCTGTTGCGCGAGGCGCTGGCCGAGTCGGCTCTGGAGAAGGTGCGCACATTGCGCAAGGCGCCGCCGGTGGGCGAAGTTTTTCCGATCCCGGATACAGTTTTGGACTCAGGTTCCTCCCTATGATCGCTAGTATTGGAGTACTCATGTCGCTCAATGACCCGCAGTGGGGCAATCGCGGCAACGACGGTGGTGGCAAACGCCCCAACCAGGGGCCACCCGATCTCGAAGAGCTATGGCGCGACTTCAATCGCCGTTTGTCGGGAATGTTCGACAAAAAGGGCGGCGGCAATGGCGGCAACGGTGGCGGCGAGCGCCCGCCGATGCAGTTCAACCCCAGGTTCCTCGGCGGCGGCATCAGCCTGCTGGTGGCTCTCGTTCTGGTGGTCTGGATGGCCAGCGGCTTCTATATCGTCGATGCCTCGCAGCGCGGCCTGGTCTTGCAGTTCGGCAAGTTCAAGGAGGCGACGGAGTCGGGTCTGCGCTGGCGTCTGCCTTACCCGATCCAGTCGCACGAGCTGGTCAACATCTCCGGCGTGCGCACCATCGAAATCGGCTACCGGGGCAGCGAAAAGAACAAGGTGCTGAAAGAGGCGCTGATGCTGACCGATGACGAAAATATCATCAACATCCAGTTCGCCGTGCAGTACATCCTGAAAGATCCGGTCGAGTACATTTTCAACAACCGTCATCCCGACGACGCGGTGATGCAGGTGGCGGAGACGGCTATCCGGGAAATCGTCGGCAAGAGCAAGATGGACTTCGTGCTCTATGAGGGTCGCGAGCAGATCGCGGTCAGCGCGTCCAAGCTGATGCAGGATATTCTCGACCGTTACAAGACCGGCATCCTGATCTCCAAGGTGACGATGCAGAACGCACAGCCGCCCGAGCAGGTGCAGGCCGCCTTCGACGATGCGGTGAAAGCCGGGCAGGATCGCGAGCGGCAGAAAAACGAGGGGCAGGCTTACGCCAACGACGTGATTCCGAAGGCGCGCGGCACCTCGGCGCGCCTGTTGCAGGAGGCTGACGGCTACAAACAGCGCCTGATCGCCACCGCCGAGGGCGACGCCAGCCGTTTCCGGCAGATCAACACCGAGTATGCCAAGGCGCCGGAAGTGACGCGCAGCCGGATGTATCTCGAAACGATGCAGCAAATTTATTCGAGCACGAGCAAGGTGATGGTCGATGCCAAAGGGCAGGGGAACCTGCTCTATTTGCCGCTCGACAAGCTGATGCAGGCATCGGGGGCCATCGTGGCGTCGCCAGCGGGCGTCGGCAGCAGCTCCGAAATGCCGGCACAGGTGCGCCTGCCTCCCGCCATTTCCAATGAGACCCCACCGCAGGTGGTCGACAAGAACGAAGCGCGCTCGCGCGATGCCCTGCGCTCGCGCGAACGGGAGGCACGCTGATGAGATCGCTACTGAACACCATTGCCCTTGCCCTCGCGGCGCTGCTGGTCGTCCTCGGCGCAACGATCTTTACCGTCGATCAGCGGCAGTACGCCATCGTCTTCCAGCTGGGCGAAGTGCGCGAGGTGATCGCGGAGCCGGGACTCTATTTCAAGTGGCCGATGATCCAGAACGTGCGCTACTTCGACAAACGTATTTTGACGCTCGACAGCAACGAGCCGGAACGTTTCATCACCTCCGAAAAGAAGAACGTGCTGGTCGATTCCTTCGTCAAATGGCGGATCGTCGATCCCCGGCTTTATTACGTTTCGGTCGCCGGCGACGAGTCGCGCGCCAAGACCCGTCTGTCGCAGACGGTGAACGCCGGTTTGCGCGAAGAGTTCGGCAAGCGCACGGTACATGACGTCGTTTCCGGCGAACGCGACAAAATCATGGAAGACATGCGCGAAAAGGCCGACCTCGATGCGCGCAAGATCGGCGTGCAGATCGTCGATGTGCGTGTCAAGCGGGTGGATTTGCCGACCGAGGTCAGCGAATCGGTCTATCGCCGGATGGAAGCGGAACGCAAGCGCGTCGCCAACGAGCTGCGCTCCGAAGGTTCGGCCGAGGCGGAAAAGATCCGCGCCGACGCCGACCGGCAACGTGAAGTCATTGTCGCCGACGCCTACCGCGACGCCCAGAAAACGAAGGGCGAGGGCGACGCCAAGGCGGCGGCGATCTATGCCGGCGCCTTCAACCAGAACCCGGAGTTCTACGCTTTCTATCGCAGCCTCGAAGCGTACCGCAACAGCTTCAAGAGCAAGAGCGACGTGCTTGTGGTCGAGCCGAATTCGGACTTCTTCAAGTACATGAAGAGCGTCGGCAGGGGTGGCGACAAAGCGGCAAAATGAGCGATACCCTGCTGATTGCCTTCGCCTTGATGCTAGTGCTCGAAGGTTTGGTGCCTTTCATCGCGCCGAATGCGTGGCGCGAAACCTTCCGCCGTCTGATCCAGTTTTCCGATGGGCAGATCCGTTTCATCGGGCTGACCTCGATGCTGGTCGGCCTGACGCTCCTGATGATATTCCAGTGAACTGGCTGCTGCCCGAATACGTCGCCGATGCGCTGCCGCACGAGGCCGCGCAGATCGAGTCGTTGCGCCGCGCCGTGCTCGATCTGTTCCGCGTTCGCGGCTACGAGCTGGTGATGCCGCCGCTGCTCGAATACCTCGACTCCTTGCTGACCGGGTCGGGTCAGGATCTCACGCTGCGCACCTTCAAGCTGGTCGACCAGCTTTCCGGCCGTACCTTGGGCGTGCGTGCCGATATGACGCCGCAGGTCGCGCGCATCGACGCCCACCTGCTCAACCGCCAGGGCGTGACCCGGCTCTGTTACTGCGACAGCGTGCTGCATACCTTGCCGGCCTCGCAGGCGGCGAGCCGGGAACCGGTTCAGCTCGGCGCCGAACTCTACGGCTACGCCGGCGTCGAGGCCGATCTCGAAGCGATACGCCTGATGGCGGCGGCGCTACAACGCGCCGGCACGCCGGCCTCGCGCATCGATCTCGGGCACGTCGGCGTTTTCCGCGCGCTGGCCCAGGCGGCCGGGCTGGATGCCGAAACCGAAGCGGCGGTGTTGCAGTTATTGCAAGCCAAGGATATTCCCGGTCTGAAAGAACGTGGCGCCAGCCTTGGCGAACCCTATCGCTCGGCGTTTCTTCGTCTTCCGGGGCTGTACGGTGGCGCCGAGGCGCTCGACAAGGCGATGCGCGAGTTGCCGCAGTTGCCGGAAATTCTTGCCGCGCTCGGTACGCTGCGGCAGTTGCTGGAGTCCATGCCCGAACTGCCCTTGTCTTTCGATCTTGCCGATTTGCGCGGCTACCACTATCACAACGGCGTTGTATTCGCAGCCTACTATCCGGGCTTTCCCAGCGCCATCGCGCTGGGTGGCCGCTACGACGGGGCCGGCAAGACTTTTGGCCGCGAACGCGCGGCCACCGGGTTTTCGATGGATTTGCGCGAAGTCGCGCGTTTGGCGACGGCCTGCCAGCAACAAGGCGCGATTATTGCGCCTTACGCGACGGGCGATCCCGCATTGACGCGGCTAATCGCCTCGTTGCGCGAGCAAGGAGAAATCGTCGTCGAACTGCTGCCCGGCGAGACAGGCGTCGAAGGCGTGCCGTGCGACCGGTGTATCGTTCGGCGAGACGGCCAGTGGCTTGTCGAAGCGACGCACTAACCGATTTTTGTAACTACTCAGCTACCCGCTCCGTCATTCCCGCGCAGGCGGGAATCCATACTGCGGCGGGGAGACGAAGGCACGATGGATTCCCGCCTGCGCGGGAATGACGGGGTTTTTGATGAGTGCCTGAGTAGATACAGATTTTTTTGAATTGCTTACAGGGATTGTCGAACAATGGCTAAAAACGTCGTAGTGGTGGGTACCCAGTGGGGTGACGAGGGCAAGGGCAAGATCGTCGACTGGCTGACGGATCACGCGGGTGGCGTCGTGCGCTTCCAGGGCGGCCACAATGCCGGCCACACGCTGGTCGTCGGCGAGAAGGTCTATAAACTCAACCTGGTGCCGTCCGGCATCGTGCGCGAAGGCGTCAAGTGTTACATCGGCAACGGCGTCGTGCTCGACATCCATCACCTGATCTCCGAGATCGATGAACTGGAAGCCGGGGGGATCGAAGTCCGCTCGCGCCTGAAGATCAGTCCGGGTTGCCCGCTCATCCTCGGCTACCATTCGGCTCTGGATCGTGCCCGCGAGGCGGCGAAATCAGCCGGCACCAAGATCGGCACCACCGGCAAGGGCATCGGCCCGACTTACGAGGACAAGGTGGCGCGTCGTGCGCTGCGCGTGTACGACCTGTTTTACCCCGAGCGTTTTGCCGAGAAGCTCAAGGAAAACCTCGACTATCACAATTTCGTGCTGACCCAGTACCTGGGCGCCGAACCGGTCGATTTCGACGCGGTGCTGGCGCAGGCGATGGCCGACGCCGAAAAGATCAAACCGATGGTCGTCGACGTTTCGGCGGCGCTCTACGCCGCCAACAAGAGCGGCCAAAACCTGTTGTTCGAGGGCGCGCAGGGCGCGCTGCTCGACATCGATCACGGCACCTACCCCTTCGTCACCTCGTCGAACTGCGTCGCCGGCCAGGCGGCGGCGGGTTCGGGCGTCGGGCCGGGCATGCTGCATTACGTGCTGGGCATCACCAAAGCCTATTGCACGCGCGTCGGCGGCGGCCCTTTCCCGACCGAGCTGGACATCGAGACCGAGGGGTTTCCGGGTTTCCAGATGTCGCAGAAGGGCAAGGAATTCGGTACGGTGACCGGCCGCAAGCGTCGCTGCGGCTGGTTCGACGTTCCCGCGCTGAAGCGTTCCAGCCAGATCAACGGTGTTACCGGGCTGTGCATCACCAAGTTGGACGTGCTCGACGGGCTGCCCGAGTTGAAGATTTGTACCGGCTACCGGCTGCACGGCAAGGTGGTCGAGCTGTTGCCGATGGGTTCTGACGACGTCGCCGCCAGCGAGCCGATCTACGAATCCATGCCCGGCTGGAATGAATCGACCGTCGGTGCAAACCGCAACGAAGCGCTGCCCGCAGCCGCACAAGCTTATCTGGCAAGAATCTCCGAGCTTTGCGAGATTCCGGTCGACATCGTGTCGACCGGCCCGGAGCGCGACGAAACGATCCTGCGGTGTCATCCGTTCGCCTGATTGCCGACGTCTCGGTAGGCCGGAAGTCCGTGGGGCGAAGCCCTTGTCGAGCTTCGTCCTATGGAAGAAAATATTCCAGCCGCGTTCTGACCTTCAAACCTTCAATTTTCGCGAAATGGGCATCGAAACCGAGTATTACGGCGCTGTGTTCAAGGGGCGACGCCGCTATCTACAGGTCATTGGTCGGAATCGGCCGACCTTTGCGACGTAGCGCGGCGAATACAAGCGCATACAAATCCGCTGCCGCTTCGGTCATCGGCACCAAGGTTCCTGTGCCATGTCGTGATTTTTAACGTTTGACATGAGCGGACAGACAAACAGCGCAGCTGTTTGTCTGTCCGCTCGATGGAAGGGTTGGACGAAGCCGCTACGCGGAGGAACAAGCAACGCCAAGCTGGATTCACAATTGATCCCCCTCCGCCGAAGGATTGTACCATGCCTATCCGGTTGACGCCCAAGGACACTATGGGTAGCAGCAGTTCTCAATTCAAAATCTGACTTTGCGAGGCGACCTGAGGATGCTATCGATCCAGCCGCGACGAAATTGGAGTGCAGATATTTCGTGTTTTTTCGGTGATTGAGAATAGTACTTGTAAACAGTGTGTTATACAGT
>JACQYA010000185.1 GCA_016208425.1 Betaproteobacteria bacterium | reverse complement strand
CGCCCCGGCACAACCTTCTCCGGTTCCGAACCGCTTCTGCCCATCTGCCAGATCCGTCGTGGTCGTTTCCATGACTCAACCCCTTATCTCGTCGATCCTATTACGTGCGGCAGGAAAAACTGAAAATGGTTCATAGGCATAATCCGGAATGCGACTCCATCATAAAGACGCATTTTGGCTGGTAACGATATTCAAGCGCTGGCCGCATGACCGAGGCAACAGCTATCTTGACACGCGCCGATGCTGGCGACAAGAAATCCGTCGTCCTTGGGGATAGCGAAATTGGGGTATCCGTCCACTCTCATGTGGTGGCAAATCCGTTTGACGCAATCCGTGGTCTAACGGATATGGATTGGGTTGTGATCGAAGTGTGGGTTGAAATGATCACAGATTGTCCGTTATAAGTTAATTGTGTTGTAAATCAATTAGTTGATCTGATGATATCCATTAGAAACGCCCGCAATGCGACCACTTTTCGGGCTAATGGAAAATCTGTGATGATCTCAAGCGGCCAAGGCGTCCCAATATCGGTTCCAGCCGCCGTATGCACAGGTACGCGGAGGTTGAGCATGGTTTTGGCGTTTTCTGGTTTCCGCTAGGCGCCCGGTGGTTTGAGGCGTTTATTGATGACATGGAGATGGGCGCCCCCAGCCTCTCCGAAGCCGGTAGGCAAGCCGGCTTGAATGGCTGCCCGGTAGTCGAATTGCCCCGGGCGATGGGTCAGATAACGGTAGCACCCACGGACTGGCGCTTCTTCCGAAGGCACGGAACCCGGTTCCCGGAAAGGCGCAAGCGCAGTCGAGACGGCGGAGAACCTGTCGGTTTTCAGGCAATTTTTCTGTCGTTCCATCCAGCCCGGGGCGTTGGCAGCGCAAACCTTGGCCGCAGCGAGGCAATCGCACACACGGAAAAAAACCGGCGCAGCACCCGTATTGCGCGCCGGACTGCCCCACCCCGTCCGATCTTCGATCCAGGTTGCGCTTGATGAACAACCCCGCAGCAAGCTGCGGGGAATCCGACCCGAAGAGATTGACAGCTTCTCTTCTTTCCAGAACGCGTTGCGTGTTTCGCGTCGATCCCGCAGACCGCCATCGTCGGGCGAGATTCCGGCACCATACCCGTCTCGCTCATCCCGCCCGCGCGACCTTCTGGTTTGGTAGGGAAATATAACGATTCGTCCTGTATGCCTGCAATTCGGCAACAGAAATCTTTCGGCGCCGGTGAACGCGCCGCACACGGGTGATGGGAAAATCGCTGTCCGTGCTGGAGGGCTTGGGATATCAGGGCGGTGCTTGTCGGGGGATAGTCTGGCATGATACGACCCGTGGTCGGCGCCGCGCGGTCTGGCGGCGTGACCGCCGACGATTTTGCCACCCAACCGACGATAAACCATGAGCCTGATGCCTTTTGAAGCCGCCAAGGCGGCACTTCTCGATGCCGCGAACCCGGTCGCGGAAACCGAAACGCTGGATCTTGCCGACGCTTTTGGCCGCGCGCTGGCCGCCGACCTGGTGTCGCCGCTCACCGTGCCGCCGTTTTCCAACGCGGCGATGGATGGCTTCGCACTGCGCGCGGCCGATTTGCCGGCCGCCGGAACGCGCTTGCCGGTCAGCCAGCGCGTGGCGGCGGGCGCCGTCGCCGCGCCCCTGGCGGCGGGAACGGCGGCGCGCATCTTCACCGGCGCGCAACTGCCGGAGGGGGCGGATACGGTCGTCATGCAGGAGTTCTGTACGCAGGATGGCGGTGGCGTGGTCGTCAACATTTTGCCGCCGGCCGGCGAGCATGTGCGGCTGGCCGGCTCCGATATCCGAGCCGGGCAGGCGATCCTCGATGCCGGCAGCCGTTTGTCCGCCGCCGCGCTCGGTCTGGCGGCGTCGGTGGGCATCGCCGCCGTCCCCGTCCGGCGCCGGCTCAAGGTCGCCATCTTCTTTACCGGCGCGGAGCTGACGATGCCGGGCCAGCCTTTGGCGCCGGGGCATATCTACAACTCCAACCGTTACGTGATGCGCGGCTTTCTCGCCGATCTCGGCGCCGAAATCATCGACCTCGGCATCGTCGGCGACACGCTGGACGCGACGCGCGCCGCGCTACGCGCAGCAGCAGGAGCCGACCTGATCGTGACCAGCGGCGGCATGTCGGTGGGCGACGAAGACCATGTGACGGCGGCGGTCAAGGCCGAGGGCCAGCTCGATGTCTGGAAGATCGCCGTCAAGCCGGGCAAGCCGCTGGCCTTCGGCGCCGTGCGCGGCGGCGGCCGCCAGGCCGTCTTCATCGGTCTGCCGGGCAACCCGGTGGCGGTCTGGTGCGGGCTGCTCACGCTGGTCGCGCCGTTTTTGCGCCGCTGCCAGGGCTACGCGCGCATCGAGCCGGACAGGCAGACGCTGCGCGCCGACTTCGGCTACACCGTGAAAGGCAACCGCCTGGAGTTCGTGCGCGTGCGGCGCAACGCGAGGGGCGGGCTGGATATTTATCCGACGCAGGATTCGGCGGTCATTTCGTCGGCCGTCTGGGCCGATGGCCTCGCCGCGATTCCGGCGGGAACGACGGTCGCGGCCGGCGATCCGGTGGTCTATCTTCCCGGCCCCGGCTGGCAGCCTTGACCAAGAAAATTCCAAAAGGCGCACTGCACAGACGCTGGCTCAACGTCGTGTTGCGCGGCGCGCATCTGGCCGCGGTGATCCTGCTCGGCGCCGGCCTGCTCGGCGCGCCGCTGGCGACCGGGACGGCGGCGCTCGCCGTGGCGGCCAGCGGCTCCGGCATGTTGGCGCTGGATGTCTGGGGCAAGCCGGGACATTTGCGCGAAGCGTCGGGCATCGCGGTGCTGGTCAAGCTGCTGTTCGTCGGCTGGATGGCGGCCGATGCCTCGTCCCGCCCGTTCCTGTTCTGGCTCATCGTCGCCGGCTCCGCGTTCTTTGCCCACGCGCCGGCGAGTTTCCGGCACGCCGTCGTGTGGGGCGGGAGCCGGGATCGCGCCGGGCGTGTCAATCCTTCGCCACCTCCCGGGCCGTGAGCGGCAGCCAGGCGCGGAAACACGTACCCTGTCCCGGCGTACTGTTAACGTCCAGGCGCCCGCCGTGTTTTTTGACGATGATGTCGTATGAAATCGACAGGCCGAGGCCAGTTCCCTTGCCGACCGGTTTGGTGGTGAAGAACGGGTCGAAGATGCGGCGGCGGATCTCCTCGCTCATGCCTTGCCCGGTATCCTCGACCTCGAACCAGACGTGGTCGTTTTCGAGGCCGGAACGGACGAAAATCTTGCCCTGCTTTTCGATGGCCTGGGCGGCGTTGACCAGCAGGTTCATGAAAACCTGATTGATCTGGGCGGGAACGCAGTTCACCGGGGGGATATTGCCCAGTTCGCGTATCACTTCCGCCTTGTACTTGATTTCGTTCCACACGACGTTGAGCGTGCTTTCCATCGCCGCGTTGAGATCGGCAAGCTGGCGCTCCGACTGGTCGATACGGGAAAAATCTTTCAAGTCCTGCACGATCTTGGTGACCCGGCTCAAGCCCTCCTGCGATTCGGCGAGCAGCGAGGGCAGATCCTGGCGCAGGAATTCGAGGTCGGCCTGTTGGCGGGCGGCCTCGATCAGCGCCGCGTCGCCGCGCTCGTAGGCGTCGATGACGCCGAGCAGATGCCCGACATAGGTTTTCAGCGAGCCGAGGTTGGAGTTGACGAAGCCGACCGGGTTGTTGATCTCGTGCGCGACGCCGGCCGCCAGCTGGCCGATGGCGGCCAGTTTCTCGGATTGCAGGAGCTGCTGCTGGGCTTCTTCGATCTTGGACAGGAGTTCCTCAAGCTCCTCCCGGTCGGCTTCCAGTTTGACGTTGGCGACCGCGAGTTCGGTGGTGCGCCGGTCGACGAGATCCTCCAGGTGCGTCTGGTATTCGCGCAATTCTTCTTCGGCGAGCCGGTGTTCGGTCACGTCTTGCAGCGTTTCGATGGCGCCGACCAGGTTGCCGTTGGCGTCCTTGAGCGGGGCGGCGGTGAAGGCCAGCCAGCGGCCGTCTTGCCCGAGTTGCGGGAAGAAGGATTCGCCCTCAAACGCCTGGTCGACCAAGGCGGATCGCCGGAAGTGGTCGGCATAGTATTTCTCGAATTCCGCTTCCAGGCTGCCGTTCACGATCAGGTCGGCCATCACCGGGCGGGCGTCGGAATAAAACGCTTTCCAGTGCAGGTCGGTGCCGACCATTTCGCTGGCCGGGTGGCCGCTGATTTCCGCGCAGGCGCGGTTCCAGTGCGTGACGCGGTGCTTGGCGTCGATGACGAAGGTGGGCACCGGGTCGCCGTCGATGATTTGCGCGAGATAGGCTTCCATGTGGCGTTTGGCCGCTTCATTGCGCATGTGCTCCGAAGCGAGCAGTTTTTTTTGCGTGATCTCGACCTGGTTCATCGCGATCTTCAGGCGATCCTGTTCCGCGAGCAAGGTAGCGTTGGCGCGGGTCAAATCCTCGGTGCGCTGCGCGACCTGGGTTTCGAGGCTGGCGTTGAGCTGCTGCAGGCTGTCGTTGCGCGCGGCGATGACACGGTAAAGCGAATGCATGGCGGCGAGCAGGCTGGACGTGGTCGGGTCGTCCGCCCGTTTCTTTTCCTCCAGATAGACGGCCTCGGCGGACTCGCCCGCGCGGATCCGGCGCGCTTGCCGGGCCATCGCCTGATCGATGCCGAGGATGTGGTGCGCCAACCAGCTGGTCAGGAAGCGCAGCAGATCCTCGGTGCCGGTGACGGCGCCGGAAAAACCGCGCATCTTGACGACTTCGCTGGCAAACTCGCGGTGGATCTCGGTATGCGCGGCGATGAATCGCGCGTCGCATCCGACATTCGCCATCAGTTCTTCTTCGTGCCCGAAATGCACTACGGCGTACTGCACCAGCCGGTCGAGAATCGCGTTGATCTCGCTCTCCGGGGTCTCGGACGAAACCGTCTCGACGACCATGTTGATGATGCGCACCAGTTCTTGGTGCTCGCTGTCGACGATCGGTTCGCCGGTCATGTAACGCTCGTCCCAGACAAACGCATCCATAGTCATTCCTTTCTCACTTGATCGGGTAGCCCGCTCATTGCGGCAGCGGGAAAAAAAGCGTCACCGTCGTGCCGGCACCGAGACGGCTGTCGAGCGCGATCCGGCCGCCGTGCGCGAGCACGACGCTGCGCGCCGTCGCCAGGCCGAGCCCGATGCCCGATCCGACGGGACGTTGGGTGTAGAAGGGCTCGAAAGCGTGTTCGATCTGTTCTGCGGTCATGCCCACCCCGTCATCCTGGATGCGGATAACAATGTTCTTTCCGTCCACCTCCGAGGAGAGCGTGATTTCGCCGGGGCGGCCGGCATCTCTGATCGCCTGTGCCGCGTTGCCGATGACGTTGAAGAAAAGCTGCTTGAGATGCCCAGGCAGACAGATGATGCCGGGCAGCGGGAGCAGCCTGAAACGGATGGCGACGCCGAACGGCAACTGCTTTTCGACGATGACGGCCGCCTGGTGCAGGCATTCGTTGAGGTCGGAAAACTCTTCGACGGCGCGGTCGACGTTGGAGAACTCCTTCAGCTCGCCGATGATGCGCGCGATCCGTTCCAGCCCTTGGGCGCTGTCGTGCAGCAGGTCGCGGCTGTCTTCCAGAACAAAATCGAGATCCAGCGCCGGCCAGGCGACTTCGGCGTTCGCCAGTTGCGTTTTCAGTTGCGCGATCTGGCCGAGATAGCGCTCGAAAGTGGAAAAGTTGCTGCGCACGAAGGCCAGCGGATTGTTGATCTCGTGTGCCATGCCGGCCGCCAGTTGGCCGACGGAAGAGAGCTTGTCGGCCAGATAAAGCGCCTGCTGGCGCTCGCCGAGTTCGTGCACCTGCTTTCTTACCCTGTCGTCAAGTTCTTCCGAGAGCCACGCGCAGCGTGCTTCGGCTTCGGCCAGGCGCGTCTGTTCGCGCGCGAGCGACACGAAATCGCCGGCCGCCGCCGCCTGGTGGAGCGCCACCGCCATCGTGCAGCGAAGCTGGCAGCGCAGCAGCGCGAGCAGCAGATCGCGCGCCGCGCGGAGGGCGTCGGCGCCGGCCGTGGCGCTGCCCAGATAGCCGATCGGCTCCAGTTCGAGAACCAGCGGTTCGCGCCGGGCGGCAGGATGGAGAGACCCGCAGACGGGGTCGCCGAGGGCGTCGATGATCGCCAGGTCGCCGCCGAGCAACTGCGCCAGCGCCGCGGCGACCTTCTCGCAGGCAGCCGTATCGAGCAGGTCGACCAAGCGCCATTCGCGGTCGAACGCCGGCTCGCTCATCCCCCCCCCATCGCCCGCACGACAAAGGTATCCTCGTCGAGCGCGTGGCGGGCGCGCAGCGCGCACTCACCGTCGAAGCGGCGATGCAGCGAACGCAGGAGCGCTTCGAGGGTTTGCGTTACGCCCCGCCCGCCGTTTGCCGCGGCAAACACCAGCGGCCAGGGCGCCGCCGACCAGCGCGCGCGCGTTTCCGCTTCGGGGACGGCGTTGGGCAGGTCGCATTTGTTGAACTGCACGACCAGCGGCAGATATTTGAACGCCAGGCCGACTTCGGCGCAGTCGTCCGCCAGCCGGCGGAACGATTCGCGGTTGATCGCTTCCAGCGAACGATCCGCGTCGGCGACGAAAACGACGCCGTCGGCGCGCGCCAGAACGGCCTTGCGCGTGGCGTCGTATGCCGTCTTTCCGGGCACGCTAAACAGGCGGAATTTGACCAGCAAGCCGGATTCGGAGCGAAAGCCGAAGGGCAGCAGGTCGAACAGCAGCGTGCTGCCGCCCCTTGTATCCAGCGCCATCATTTCGCCCGCCCTCTCCGGCGGCAACAGCTCGCGCAGGCGGAGCAGGTTGCTCGTCTTGCCGCCCTGTTCCGGGCCGTAGTAGACGATCTTGAAGGTCAGTCTCCGGGCGTCGATTTCAGGCATCGCAACCCCGGAAAACACCCGGTTCCGGCCTTTGCCGGGACGACGGCGTCGGGGATGATCCGTAGGCCGCAAACGCAATGGCATCCACGCGGTTGCCCTGCCGCCCGCCCGCACCTCCCGGCGACCCGGCGCTCGGGCATTTGTCCTTCTCTTTCAACGTCACTCGTCCTTGGCCTGGAACTCCGGGTCGAGTATCACCGAACCGTCCGGCCCCCAGTTGACCGCCGTGATGCCGGGTTCCATCCGCTCCAGGCGTTCGGCTTCGAGTTCCTGGGGGGTCGCATCGCCGATGTCGATCCGCATCAGGTTGGCCAGCTGGCGGTTTTCCAGCAACAGCTCGCGATGCGCCAGCGCCTGGGCGACGGCCGACATCAGGTCGTAATCGTTCCACGGCTTGCCGATGAAGCGCGCGATGCCGACTTCGTTCACGGCGCGCACCAGGGCGTTGAGGTCGGCGTAGCCGGACAGGATGAGGCGCGCCGCGTCGGGCTGGATGGCCTTGGCAGCTTTGAGAAACTCGATGCCGTCCATGCCCGGCATGCGGTAATCGCTGATGAAGAGATCGAACTCCTCGTCGCGCGCCGCGTCCAGCGCGGCAAACGGCGAGCCGAAGGTGTGTACCTCCAGCGTGAAAATCCTGGCACCATAGCTGCACGGCGCCAGACGCAGCACCCGCAGAAGCGCTTTGAGAACCGATTCTTCGTCGTCGACGATCAGGATGCGGCTCATTTTTCTTCCTTGCGGACGATGAGGGTCAGCGCCTGGTGTTCGGCGTGTTCCATTTTGACCAGCTGCCCGATGATTTCGGCGGTCAGCGCGCTGCCGCTGGCGAGCAAGAGGTAGCCGTCGCGATGCGTCAGATCGTGCGCCAGCACCATCCCGGGCCGGAGGTGCATGGTGCGTAGCGGCTCTTCGCCGCCGCCCGGTTTCGCCGCTTCGGAGAGCAGTTTGACGAATACGTCGACGACCTGCGGGTCGTAGCGCTTGCCCCGGTTTTCGACCAGAAAACTCAGCGCCTCGCCGGGCTTGAGCGGCCTTTGCACGAGGGTGCCGATCTGTAGCGAATCGTACTCGTTGACCGCGCTCAGGATGCGGCTGCCGTGCGGGATGGCGATGCCGCTCAGATGCTCGGGATAGCCGCTGCCGTCGTAGCATTCGTGGTGGTAACGCACGAGCAGGGCGGCATCCTTCAGCCGGTCGATGCCGATCAGGAGGTTGTGGCCGACCACCGGGTGCTTCATCACCAGCGCCCGCTGCTCGGCGTTCAGCGTGTTGAACGCTTTGCCGAGCAGCTCGTCGGGCAGCCCGATCTTGCCGATGTCGTGCAGCAGGCCGGCCAGCATGACGTTTTGCACTTCGTTGTCGGAGAGCCCCAGGCGCTGGGCGACGCTGCGCGCGTGGTCGGCGACGCGGCGGCCATGCCCGGCCATCTGGTTGCCGGCCGGCCCGTTGCGCAGCTCGATCAGCCCGGCGAAAACCTGCACGCCGGTCAGGAAGGATTTCTTCAATTCGCCGTGCGACTGCTCGACGAAGGCCAGCGCCTGGCTGAGTTCGGCCGTGCGTTCGGCAACCTTCTGCTCAAGGCTGGCGTTGAGCGCTTTCAGCGCGTCGTTCTGCGTCCGGGTGAGCGTCGTCAGGCGCAGGTTTTCCGCCTCCAGGCGCTGGCGCTCGGTGGCCTCGCGCACGACGGTGAGGATCTCGTTGTCGTCCCACGGCTTGGCGATGTAGCGGTAAATTTCGCCCTGGTTGATCGCCGCCACGGTGGAGGCCATGTCGGCGTAGCCGGTGAGCAGGATGCGCATCGCGTGCGGCCAGCGTTCGCGCACCTGCTTGAGGAAGGCGGCGCCGTCCATCTCCGGCATGCGCATGTCGGAAACGACGAGGTCGACCGCTTCTTTGGCCAAAATCTCCAGCCCGGCGGCGCCGCTTTCGGCGATCAGGATGCGGTAGCCGTGCGGGCGGAACAGCCGGCGCAACGACGAAAGTATGCCCGGTTCGTCGTCGACAAACAGCAGGGTGGTTGCCGGCGCCGGCGGGGCGGTGGGTTCGCTCATGACGGTGTCTCCAACACTTGATTTTCGGTCTCCGTATTCCCGGTGCTCTCCGCACCCTCCGCACCCTCCGCACCCTCCGCACGCTTCGGGTGCACCGGCAGCACGAGGCGGAACGTGCTTCCTTCGCCAACGCGGCTTTCGACTTCGATACGGCCGCGATGGCGCTCGATAATACTGTACGACAGCGATAGCCCCAACCCCGTCCCCTTGCCCACCGGCTTGGTGGTGAAAAAAGGCTCGAAAATGCGGTTGATGTGTTCGGGGGCGATGCCCCTGCCGGTATCGCCGAATTCGATGCATACAGCATCATCGCCGTGGCGGCGGGTGCGGATGGTGATCGTGCCTTGCGTTTCGATGGCGTGGCCGGCATTGACCAGCAGGTTCATGAAAACCTGGTTGAGCTGCGAGATCAGGCAGTAAATGTGCGGTATCTCGCCGTACTCTTTGACTATCTTGCATTTGTACTTCAGCTCGTTCCACACGATGTTCAGCGTCGAATCGATCCCCCGATGCAAATCGGCTTCCTGCCATTCCTGCTCTCCGACGCGCGAAAAACTCTTGAGGTCTTGCACGATCTTGCGCACACGCCCCAGCCCTTCCTTGGATTCGGCGAGCAGGTTGAAAATGTCGCCGCGCAGAAAATCGAAATCGCGCTCCTCCATGATGCGGTGCACCGCTTCAAACCGTGGGCGGGTCTCGCCGGAGCCACCCGGGTCACCGGGACTCGGGGGGGCGCCGGAATTGCCGTGATTGGCGTTTTTGCCACTCTCGCCGGCCGCTTTTTCGTAGGCGCCGATAATTTCCATCAGGTCGTGCAGGTAGCCATCGAGCGTGCCGAGGTTGGAATGCACGAAACCGATGGGGTTGTTCAGCTCGTGCGCGACGCCGGCCGCAAGTTGGCCGATCGACGCCATTTTTTCCGCTTGCAGCAACTGGTTGTGCGCTTCTTCGAGGCGCTTGTTGAGCTGCTGTTGCCGGTCCAGGTTGTCGGCCAGCATCAATTGTTGCGTCTTGCGCTCGGTAATATCGGTCAGCACGCCGTCGTAATACGCGGGCCTTCCCTCGTCGTCGCGCCTGACGATGGTGCGGTCGACGACCCAGATGACCCTTTTGTCGGCCGTCAGCAGGCGATATTCCTGTTCGTACCCGGCCAGCCCGGCGGCGGTATGTCGGCCGACCTCACCGGCGACGCGCAAAAGGTCGTCGGGATGTACCAGCGCGCCGAACGGCGGCCGCCCGGCCTGGAGATCTTCCTGCGTATAGCCCCATTGCGTGACGTTTTCCGAAACGAAAACCACCGGCCAACCCTCGCTCGCCGCCCAGCGGAAGCACACGACAGGGCTGGCATTGACCACTTGCATCGCCAGTCGCAGCGCGGATTCTGCTCTCTGTCGGCGGACGATGCGCCAGGTTTCGTCGCCGATCAACTGCACGGTCTCGACATCGTAGGGCAGGTATTCGCCGGCCTTGTTGCCGACGCCGGTAACCATGCGCGCGGCGCCGTTATCGACGACCGGAACGCTCATCAGACGGGTCAGCGGCGGGTGGTGTTCCGGCAGGTCTTGCAGGTTTCTTGCCGCCGCGTAGTCGTTGATGACAACCGGGCGTTTCTCGCGCGCCGCATCGGCCCAGATGCCGGACTCGGTGATCGGGGAATGGCAGTCGAAAGCGGCCGTGCAGCGCGCTCCCAGCGTCCTTTGCGACCAGGCGGCCAGCTCTGCGCCGCAGGCGCCCCCCCTACCGTCACCGCACTCGCCGACGAAATGGATGAAGCCGAGATCGCTTTGCGTCAGATCTTCGGCGCATTCCAGCGCATATTGCATGAAAGCCTTTTCCGGCAGTTCGTTGGCCTTCTTCGGCAGTTCGAGCAGCACCGCCGAACGCCGGACTTGCTTGGCCAGGTTCTGTTCGGCGCTGCGGCGCCCGGTCACGTCGATCGTGATGCCGCCGAGATCCGGCGGGCTGTCGTCGCGCGGGATGACGAATTTGGTCGACTCGTAAAATCGCCCGTTAAAGGTTTCGTCGAACACTTCGGTCTTGCCGCTGGCCAATACCCGAGCATCGTCGTCGGCGATTTTTTTGCCGAATTTGCTGAATTCACCCGAAAAAACTTCCTGCGAAGTTCGCCCGATGATGGCCTTCGGATCGATCCCCAACATCGACAGGAAGCCCTGGCTGGCGACCAGGATGCGCGAATCGGCGCTCTTCACGTAGGCCAGGCCCGGCAGGTGGTCGATGAAGCGTTGCAGGGTCTTGGCCGACTGTTCGCGCGCCTCTTCGGCCAGCACGCGCTCGTTGATGTCTTCGACGACCACCGCGAAGCAGTCGATCCGGCCGTCCGGCTTGCGTACCGCGCGGTTGGCGACAAAGGCGTGCACCGGCGAACCGTCAGCGCGAACAAAGCGTTTCTGCGTCGAGTAGCCGTCCGATCCACCGCCCAGGACGGTATCGAAAAGAGTCTCCTCGGCCGCCAGATCCTGCGCGTGCGTCAGCTCGCCCCAGGTCTTGCCGACCAGCCCGGCGGCCGTGGTGCCGAGAATGCGGCAAAGCGCCGGATTGACTTCGATCCAGCGTTTGTCGGGCGAAACACGCGCCATGCCGACCATCGCGTGGTCGAAAACGGCGCGAAAACGCTGTTCCGTCTCCCGCTCCTGCGCGGCGCCACGCACGACGCGCCGCGCGCCGAGCGCAAAAATGAGCAGCAGGAAAGCCGCCAGCGTCCATTCTTCCCAGCTGCTGCGCCGGATTGTGGCGGCCAGTTGGGCGCCCGGCAAATGCGAGACGACGAGCCAGCGACGGGCGTCGGCGCGCGTTGTCGGCGCGTCCGCCGCTGGCCGGGGGAGCTGCCCGGAACTACTGCCGTCGCCGGGCGGGAGGTAGACGCTCTCGTAAGTCCACAGCCCCCGCTCGTCCTCGAACTGGCCGCTGTCGCCCCGCAGCCTGGCCCAGGTGGCCGGAAATCGGTCGGCCAGGCTGCGGTTCTCGTCGCCGGACGCGGGGTCGCGCGCGCCGCCGGCGTTCGGCGCATGCAGCCGGTAGCCTTCGCCGTCGATCAGCGCGATCGTGTCGCCCGCCTGGCGGGCGGTCGCCGCGAAGCGCGCGACCATCCCGGCGCCGGGGTAATCGAGAACGACGATGCCGCGCCCGGCGCCCCGCTCGCCGGCAACCGGTATGGCGAAGCGCAGCACGGAACCGGAAGGCTCCCCGGCACGCCCGTCTTCACGGTCGGGGTCGGGCGGCGCAATGTAGACGCTGCCCGCTTCGCGCCGGACCGTTTCCCGGAAGTAACCGCGCTCGCCCCGGAATTGCAGCGTGTCGGGCGGCGCCAGCCTGGGCGTGCCGCCGGCCCGGTCGACGCGCACCACTTCCTTGCCGCCCGCGTCCAGCCAGCGGATACGGTCGAACACCGGTTTGGCGCGCATGAAATTCTGGAAATCCTCCTCGACCCGCCGAAGCTCCGGCGAGTGTCTGGAAGCGGGGCCGTCGCCCGGATGTTGTAGCGCGCTGCTGCCCGCCAGGTAGCGCAGATCCTGGATGACGCCCTGCGTATGGCGCGCCAGCGCGCCGCTGCGCAAGCCGACTTTGAGCGTTTCCTTGCTCTTGATCTGCTCCAGGACGTGTTCCTGTTCGCTTTCGGTGTACAGCCACGCGCCGGACACGATCAGCAGCGCTGCCGGCAAGAACTGGCGGAGAAAGGCGAGCCAGCGACCGTTCATTTACGAACCCTTGGCCAGCCGGAAGGCTTCGCGGACCTGTTCGCGCAACTGGTCGTCGTCCCACGGCTTGGTCAGAAACTTGTAAATCGCGCCACGGTTGATCGCGCCGGTCACCGAATCGAGATCGGTGTAGCCGGTCAGCACGATGCGGATAGTGTCCGGGTAGAGCTGGCGGACGCGGGCGAAGAACTCGGTGCCCGACATCTCCGGCATGCGCTGGTCCGAGACAATCACCTGCACCTGCTCTTTGGCCAAAAGCTCGAAGGCCTCGCCCGGCGACAGCGCGGTGAGAATCCTGAACCCCTCGCGGCGCAGCAGGCGCGACAGCGAGCTCAGGATGCCCGGTTCGTCGTCCACGAGCAGCAACGTCTGGCCGCTGTAGGCCGGGGAAGCGCTCAGTGCCAGGCGCTTGTTGCCGACCAGCAGTTGCTCGAACTCGGCCGGCGGCAGCGGCCGGCTGAACAGGAAACCCTGCATCGAATCGCAGCGCCGGCCACGCAGAAAACTGGCCTGCGCTTCGGTTTCCACCCCTTCGGCGAGCACCGACAGATTGAGGCTGCGCGCCATCACGATGGCGGCGGTGGCGATCGCGGCGTTGACCGGGTTTTCGATGATGTCGCGCACGAAGCCCTGGTCGATCTTGATCTTGTCGAAGGGGAAGCGCGAAATGTAGGCGAGCGAAGAATAGCCGGTGCCGAAATCGTCGAGCGACAGCTTGACGCCGAGCGCCTTGAGCGCGCGGCACTGGACTACGGCTTCTTCGACATCGTCGATAAAGGCGCTTTCCGTGATCTCCAGTTCCAGCGCGCCGGCGGGCAGCCCGGTTGCGGCCAGCGTCCGGCGCACGAGGTCGATCAGGTCGGCCTGCCGAAACTGGCGCGCCGATAGATTGACCGCGACGCGCAGGTTGGCGAGGCCGAGATCGAGCCATGACCGGGTTTGCTGGCAGGCGGTGCGCAAGACCCATTCGCCGATGGGCAGGATCAGCCCGGTTTCCTCGGCGACCGGGATGAACTCGCCCGGCGAGACGGCGCCGAACTGCGCGCCGTTCCAGCGCAACAGGGCTTCCATGCCGACCATGTTGCCGGTGTCGAGGCTGATTTGCGGCTGGTAGACGACGCTCAGTTCATCGCGCGCCAGCGCTTCGCGCAGCCCGGCTTCAAGCCCGAGGCGCCGCGCCGCGTCGGCGTCCATTTCCGGCGAATAGAAGCGGAAGGCGTTGCGGCCGCCTTTCTTGGCGCGCAGCAGGGCGGCATCGGCGTTTTTCAGCAAGGCCTCCGCCGTTTCCCCGTCGCGCGGCGAGACGCTGATGCCGATGCTGGCCGTGATGACCAACGATTGTCCACCGATCCCGAAAGGGACGGCGATCACGTCGAGCATGCGCTGCGCCAGCGCGATGGCGTCGCTTTCGTGGCTCAGGTTGGCCATCACGAAACCGAACTCGTTGCCGGCGCGGCGCCCGACCGTATCGCCCTCGCGCACTTGCAGGTTGAGGCGGCGGGCGACCTCGACCAGCACCTCGTCGCCCATCGGCGGGCCGAGGGTGTCGTTGATGAAGCGGAAACGGTCGAGGTCGAGCAAGATCACCGCCGTTTCCCGGCCGAAGCGGTGGGCGCCCATCAGGGCCTGGCCCAGGCGGTCGGTGAACAGGTTGCGGTTGGGCAGGTCGGTCAGCGGGTCGAAACTCGACAGGTACTGGATGCGCTCGGCGGCGGCCTTGCGGTCGGAGAGGTCGCTGAAGATGCCGACGTAGTGCGTTACGCGGCCGCCGGTATCGCGCACCGCAGAGATGCTCAACCACTCGCTGAGCAGTTCGCCATCCTTGCGGCGGTTGGCGATCTCGCCCTGCCAGCAGTCGTGCGCCCCGATCATTTCCCAGATGTGCCGGTAGAAGGCCGTACCGTGAACGCCGGATTTGAGCAGCCGGGGGTTCTGCAAGGCGACTTCGCTCGCCGAATAGCCGGTGACCCTGGAAAACGCTTCGTTGACCAGCAGGATGCGCCCTTGCGGGTCGGTGATGCAGATGCCGTCGCTGATGCCGGTAAACACGGCGGAGGCGAGACGGTGCTCTTCGTCGGCCGCCTTGCGCGCGCTGATGTCGTCCATCGTGCCGAGCGCCAGCAGGGGGGCGCCCCGGGCGTCGCGCCGTATCACCCGACCGCGCGCTTCCATCCAGACCCAATGTCCATCCCGGTGGCGCATCCGCAGTTCGCCGATGCAGATTTCGTCGCACTGCCCCGGCTGGGGCGCCGAGCACATTTCTATCTTGCTTTTATCGTCGGGATGGATCAGCGCCGCGCATTCGGCGACCGTCGCGGGGCTTTTTTCCAAGCCCAGCGTGCGGATCAGGGAGTCGCTCCACCGGCTGCGCCCGGCCGGGTAGTCGAATTCCCAGATGCCGAAGCCGGTGGTCGACAGGGCGGTTTGCAGGTGGGATTCGAGCTGGGCGTTTTCCGCCACCCGGCGGTCGACTTCCTGTTCCAGCCGGTCTTTTTGCGCGGCCAGCCGGTCGCGCGCGCCCTTCAGCGCGAGCTGCGCCATCACCCGCGCGCGCAGGATGGACGGCTTGATCGGCTTGGCGATGTAGTCGGCGGCGCCTTCGCGCAAACCGGTTTCCTCGTCCTCCGGGTCGTCGAGGGCGGTCACGAAGATCACGGGGATATCGCGTGTTTCCGGCTGCGCGCGCAACGCCGCCAGAACCGCGTGGCCGTCCATGCCGGGCATCATCACATCGAGCAGGATCAGGTCGGGATGCGGCGCCCTCCGGGCATGTGCGAGCGCGGTCTCGCCGTTGATGGCCACCAGCACGTCGACACCGAGCGTGCGCACGCATTCGGAGACCAGAAGCAAATTGGCGGGAACGTCGTCGACCACCAGAACGGCCGGCCTGGCGGCATCCTGTGTTTTCTGTTCCCGATAAGTCATGCCAGCGTTCCCCCAGCGATCTGTGCGATGACCGCTAGTGTCGCTCGCCGGTGCCGCCCAGACAAGGGATAGATACGCATTCGCGGCAAAATGTCGGGGGAAGGGCGCGGCATGCGGGTCTGCGTTGCGGTGGCGCGGGTTGCTGCGGGGCTCGCCGGGCGCATTCCGGCTACGCGGGATTCGGCGATCGGAAGGCTGCGGCGGCGCGCGGTGACCTTCACGCATGCAAAGCGGGAGGGTACGAGAATTTTTTGCGGTGGGCCGAAGCGGTGCTTGACGTTGCGCGACGTGAAGCGCGGCGGCACCCGCCAGAAATAGCGGGTGCCGCGAGGCTTTCGGTTTGACCGGCTCCGGCGGGTCAGTACTCCGCCGGCAAGCCCTTCAGATCGTCCCAGCAATACACCGGCCCCTTGACGCAAACGTAGTCCTTGCCGACGTTGCAGCGGCCGCACTTGCCGACGCCGCATTTCATCTTGTTTTCGATGGTCGTGTAAATCTGGTTGTCCTTAAAGCCAAGCTGGCGCAGGTTTTCGATCACGTACTTAATCATGATCGGCGGGCCGCAGGTGATGGCGATGGCGTTGTCGGGCGAGGGTTCCTTGTCCATCAGGTTGGCGGGAACGAAGCCGCAGAAGGCGTTCCAGCCTTCTTCCTGCTTGTCGACCGAGAGATGCACATCGACCGCGCCGCGCAGTTTTTCGAGTTCGGCCTGGTACATGATGTCGCGCGGGCTGCGGCCGCCGTAGAAGACGGTGATTTCCCCAAAGTTGCCGCGCTGCGCGACGGCGGTCTGGATCACCGGCCAGATCGGCGCCAGGCCGCAGCCGCCGCCGATGAAAACGAGGTTCTTGCCGCGCCAGGCGTCGACCGGAAAGCTGTTGCCGTAAGGGCCGCGGATGCCGACCACGTCGCCCACCGCAAGCTCGTGGAAGGCGGCGGTGACGCGGCCGACGCGCATGATCGAAAACTGCTTGTAGTCCTTGATATGCGGCGCCGAGGCGATGGAAATCATGGACTCGCCGCGCCCGAAAATGGAGAGCATCGCGCACTGGCCGCAGGCGTGCTCGAAGCCGCCGCCGTTCTCAAACTCAAGGCGGAAGGTCTTGATCGCGCGTTCGCCGCCGACCTCCTCCTTGATGTGCGCGATGCGCGCCAGTTGCGGCAGGTAGATGTTGTCGCCCATATCAGATGCTCCCGGCCACGCGATTGACGACCTGCACGATGTCGATGCCCACCGGACACTGGCTGACGCAGCGGCCGCAACCGGTGCACTGGAGCATGCCGAAGTTCTCGTGGAAGTAGCGGAACTTGTGGCTGACGCGCTGGCGCAGCCGCGATCCCAGCGTGTCGCGCGGGTTGTGGCCCGACGAGTGCATCGTGAAATCCGGGAACTGGCAAGTATCCCAGGTGCGCACGCGCTGCCCCTTGAGCGGCGCCGCGCCGGTCACTTCGTCGTTGATGTCGAAGCAGTGGCAGGTCGGGCAGAGGAAGGTGCAGATGCCGCAGCCGATGCAGCCCTGCGCCAGCTCTTCCCAGAGCGGCGAGTCGAAGCCGGCTTTCAGCGCGGCCGGCGCGGCGGCGGCATCGGCGACGCCGCGCTGCGGCTGGGCGACGGCCGCCGCATGCGCTTGTTCAACTGCCTTGCGCTCGCTCGCACCGGCCTTGGCGAACAGCGCGCCGCCGGCCTGCATCAACGCCTTGCCAACGTCGGTAACGGCCAGCGCGAAGTAACGCTCGCCAAGATCGGTCAGCAACACGTCCAGACCCTCGGTCGACACCGGCGAACCGCCGACCGATTTGCAAAAACAATGGCGACTTTGCGGCTTGTGGCAGGCCAGGCCGACGTAGGCGAGATCCTTGCGCCGCGCCCGGTAATAACCGTCGTCGACGTGGTCTGCAAAGACGCGATCCATGCGCGGCACGGCACGGCCGTCGCAGGGGCGCACGCCGAAAACGACGCGCCGGCCCGGCTCGGGTTGCACCGGCGTAAGGCGCGGCGCTTCGCCCTTGATCTGCTCGAAGCGGAAGAAGATTTCGCGCTGCGGGAAGGCGAAGCCCTTGGGCGGCTGCACCGTGTTCGGGTGCGCCAGCGCCGCGTTCGCGGAAGCCGGCCGGTAGCTCCAGACCCCATCTTCCAGCGCCGGGGCGTAAGCGTCCCAGCCGTCGAGCGCGGCGATCCAGTCGTTCAGGTTCTTTTTGTCGAGTATGGCTTCCATCGCGCTATCGAATGAAGTGGTTGGGGTCGTCGTCGCGGAAGGAGGCGACCAGCGCCGGCAGGTCGATGCTGGCGCCCGGCTCGTAACCGAAGGCTACGCGCGCTTCGCGCTCCAGCTTGTTGTTGAGCAGGCGCAGCGGGATGTTGACCGGGCAGACGCGCTCGCATTCGGCGCAGTCGATGCAGCGCCCGGCCAGGTGCAGCGCGCGCGTCATGTGGTAGCCGATATTGTCGGCGCGGCTCGCCGAGCGCTCGATCCAGCGGATGCGGTTGGCTTTTTCGGCGGCCGTGGTGTCGGCGCCGACCGCCATATTGATGCTATCGACGACGCATTCCTCGCAATAGCACATCGGGCAGACCGAGCGGCAGGCGAAGCAGCGGATGCAGCGCTCGAACTGGCGTTGCCAGAACTGCCAGCGCTCGGCGACGCCGACCTGTTCCTGCTCGAAACGCGCGAGTGCGGCGAAGGGCGGATCGAAGGCGCGCGGCTGCGCTTCGCCGAAGACGACGTTGTTCAGCTTGGGGTGCGCGTCGCGGCATTCGAGGCAGCGGTCGGCCATCAGTTCGCGCGCCGGTATGCGATCTTCGCCGCCGGCCGTGGCGCAGACGAACGCATCGCCGTCGAAGGCGGCGCTATCCGGTTCGACGCCGGGAAGGCGCTGCGCCAGCTTGCGCTCGTCGAGCACCCCCGAGCCTGCGCAGGAGACGCCGATGACGTATACCTCGTCGCGCCGGAAGCAGTTTTCCTGCATCAGCACCGTCAGCGAACGCGCATCGCAGCCCTTGGCGACAACGGCGATGGGCTTGCCCGGCCGCCAGGACGGCTTCTTGCGCTCCTCGACCAGGGTGAGCGAGAGGTTGTGGAAGCAGGTCGGATCCCAGACCAGTGTTTCCGCCTCCTCGGGCGTCGCGATCGTGACCGGCTCGGCGAGCATGCCACGGCTACCGCGCCGCCAGCCGACGACGGCGCGCACCTCGCCGGTTTCGAGGATGTCCCTGACCTGCGTGTGCAGCGCGCCGAGATCGATCATGGCCGCTCCGCCTTCAGCTTGTCCTGCGGGCCGAGCGGGCGCAGGTCTTCGACGAAATCGCGCACGACCTGCGCGAACTTGGCGCCTTCGGCGGCCGATACCCAGGACATGCGGAAGCGATCCGGCTCGACGCCGGTGAATTCGAGCAGTTCCTTAACTAGGTAGAGCTTGCGCCGGGCGTGGAAGTTGCCTTCCATGTAGTGGCAATCGCCGATGTGGCAGCCCGAGACCAGCACGCCGTCGGCGCCCTTGTGAAAAGCCGAGAGCACGAATTGCGGCGAGACGCCGCCCGAGCAGGCGACGGTGATCGGCGTCGCGTTGGCCGGGTACTGGATGCGCGAAACGCCGGCCAGGTCGCTGCCCGCCGACGAGCACCACTTGCAGAGAAAGGCGACGATTTTCGGTTCGTAGGGAGTTTGTGCGGACATGGCAAATAGGGAAAGTGATGTTACGCAGAGGCATCGATCTCCCCTCTCCCGCAAGCGGGAGAGGGGAGAGAATGGGATGTGGGATTGGGTCTGCGTAGCATCGGTTAGAAATTGAGAACGGCTTCGATCATCTCGTTCATTTGCAGCGGCGTCGCGTTGATGACCTCGATCGCGGCGCGCAGGCAGGTGGCGGAGCAGGCGCCGCAGCCTTCGCAGAGCACGTCGTTGACCACCGCCTTGCCGTTTGCCAGGTGGATGGCGTCGTAGGGGCAGGCGTCGACGCACATCTCGCAGCCGGTGCAGTGCGCCTTGCGCACCCTGGCCACCGTCGGCGCGTGGGAAAGCTGCGGCTGCGAGAGCAGGCCGATGACCTTGGCGGCGGCGGCGCTGGCCTGGGCGACCGTTTCCGGGATGTCCTTCGGCCCTTGCGCCGTGCCGGCGAGAAAGATGCCGGCGGTGACGCTTTCGACCGGTTTGAGCTTGGGATGCGCTTCGGCCAGGAAGCCGTCCTTGTCGCGGCCGATCTTGAGCACCTTCGCCGCCTCGGCGGTGCCGGTCGACGGCTGCATGGCGAGCGCCAGCACGACCATGTCGGCGTCGATCTCGACGTTCTGGCCGGACAGCGTGTCGGTGCCGAGCACGCGGATCTTGCCGTTTTCCCGGTAGAGCCTGGAGACGCGGCCGCGCAGATAGATCGCCTCGTCGTTCTCCATCGTGCGCTGGACGAATTCCTCGTAGCCCTTGCCGCCGGAACGGATGTCGATGTAGAAAACCCAGGCGCGGCCGTCCGGCACATGGTGCTTGTACAGGCTGGCGTGCTTGGCGGTGTACATGCAGCAGATTTTCGAGCACCAGGCGCAGTGCTGCGCCGGATCGCGCGAGCCGGCGCACTGGATGAAGACGACATCCTTCGGCTCGCTGTGGTCGGACGGGCGCAGCACCTTGCCCTTGGTCGGGCCGGAGGCCGAGCACAGGCGCTCGAACTGGAGGCCGTCGAGCACGTCTTCGTACTTGCCGTGGCCGTATTCGCCGAGATTGTCCTGGCCGTAGAGATCGAAGCCGGTGGCGACGACGACGGCGCCGACTTCGACGATCTCGCTGCGCGGCCGCATGTCGTAATTGATCGCGCCGGCTTCGCAAACGTCCTTGCACTTGCCGCAAACGATGGGGTTGAGGCCGAGGCAGGCGCTCTCGTCCAGCGTGTAGCTGGCCGGCATGGCCTGCGCGAAGGGGATGTAGATGGCGCGGCGGGCGGTCAGACCCAGCTCGTACTCGTTGGGAACGACGACCGGGCAGACCTGGGAGCAGTCGTCGCAGAGCTTGCAGGTCTCGGGGTCGACGAAGGTCGGCTTGCGCAGAATCCTGGCCTTGAAGTTGCCGACGTAGCCGCTGACCTCCTGCACCTCGCTGTACGTCATCAGCGTGATTTTGGGATGGCGCGAGACTTCGACCATTTTCGGCGACAGGATGCACTGCGAGCAGTCCAGCGTCGGAAAGGTTTCCGAAAGCTGGATCATGTGCCCGCCCAGCGTCGCCTGTTTCTCGACCAGCACCACGTCGAGGCCGGCGTTGGCGAGGTCGAGCGAGGCCTGGATGCCGGCGATGCCGCCGCCGATCACCAGCACGCGGCGCGTGACGCCGACGGCGATCGGTTCCAGCGCCTGGTTGCGGCCGACGCGGCGCACCGCGCTGCGCGAAATCTTGATCGCCTTGGCGGTGGCCACGCCCCGGTCTTTGTGCACCCAGGAGCATTGCTCGCGGATGTTGGCGATCTCGCAGGTGAAGCTGTTCAGCCCCGCCGCCTTGGCGTTGTCGCGGAAGGTTTTCTCGTGCAGGTTGGGCGAACAGCAGGTAACGACGACGCTATCGAGCCGGTTTTCCTTGATCGCCTCGATCACGGCCTTCTGGCCGGGGTCGGAGCACATGTAAACGTAGTCCTTGGTGCAGACGACGCCTTCTTCGCCCGCCATTTCCTGCGCCACCTTGACGACGTCGACGGTGGCGGCGATGTTGTTGCCGCAATGGCAGACGAAAACGCCGGTGCGCTTGCCGGAACTCATGCCGTCGCGGCCTCTGCCTGCGCCTGCGCCGGCCGCATCACGTCCAGGCCATGCGCGTAGCCCTTCTCGAAGGCCTTGATGTTGATCTTCAGGAAGCGGTCGGGCACCAGGCCGGGCAGCGCCTTTTTCATCGCCGCGTCGGAAACGACGCCGGTGATCGCGGCGAAGAAGCCGAGCGCGACCAGGTTGGTGAACATGCGGTTGCCGAGTTCCTCGGCGAAGCGCGTCGCCGGCACGCGCCACAGCGTGCGCCCCGGATGCTCGGGATGAGGCTTCACCAGATCGGCGTCGACGATCAGCGTGCCGCCCTCGATCACTTCGCCGCTGTACTTTTCGTAGGCCTCCTGCGACAGCGCCATCAGCACCCCCGGCGCGGTGATGTAGGGGTAAAGCACCTTTTCGTCGGAAACGACGAGCTGCGCCGAACAGGCGCTGCCGCGCGCCTCGGGGCCGAACGCCTGGGTCATCGTGGCGAACTTGTCGTCGTAGAGCGAGAGCGCCTTGCCGGTAATCAGCGCGCAGCGGATGATGCCCTGCCCGCCGAAGCCGGAGAAGCGGATTTCCTGGGTGCTCATGCTGCCTCCGTCGGGCCGCCCCAAGGAGGCAGCGGCCAATAGCCCGGAAGCCGCTCGCAGAGCGGCTGAACCGAAATCGCCCTCTTCCTCGGGAAGGGGGTTGGGGGGATGGTCGTCATTTTTTCTCCGCTTCCTTCTCCGGCGGCGTCTTGCCGTAGAGCTGGTAATCGTCGCCGATCAGCCTGGCGCAGGTGGCGTTGACGGCGTCGAGGTAGGTCGGCTTTTGCCGTTCGACGAACTTGCCGACCAGCATCTTGCCCTGGAAGTCGATGGCCGTTTCGCGCGTGTCAGCGCCGTGCTTGAGGATGGAGTTGTCCTGGTAGTACTGGAGCGTATCCACGCCGTCGCCGAGGCGGTTGCGGCGCAGATAGAGCGTGGTGCACGGCGTGATGACTTCGACGAAGGAGAAGCCGCGATGCTGCAAGGCCTCCTCGATCGACTGCGTGATGTTGCGCGAATGCAACGAGGTCCAGCGCGCGATGTAGGTGGCGCCGGCGGCGTCGGCCAGGAAAGGCAGGCTGAACGGGTACTCGTAGTTGCCGTAGGGCGTCGTCGAGGCGTTGGCGCCGGCCGGCGTGGTCGGCGTGACCTGGCCGCCGGTCATGCCGTAGGTGAAGTTGTTGACGCAGATCACGGTCAGATTCATGTTGCGCCGCGCGGCGTGGATGAAGTGGTTGCCGCCGATGCCGGTGAGGTCGCCGTCGCCGCTGAAGACGACGACCTTGAGATCGGGGTTGGCCAGGTGCAGCCCGGTGGCGACCGGGATGGCGCGGCCGTGCGTGCTGTGGATCGAGTCGAAATCGACATAACCGGCGACGCGGCCGGTACAGCCGATGCCGGAGACGACGGCGATCTTGTCGCGGTTCAGCCCGCTACGGCGCACCGCCTCGACGAACGAAGTGACGACCGAGCCGATGCCGCAGCCGGGGCACCAGATGTGCGGCATGCGCTCCATGCGCAGCATGCCGGCGACCGACGTGTCCTCGTCTGCCTCGGAGCCGCAGGACTGGCAGCTGGTTTCGCAGCTCGATGGGCAACTCATAGCGCGGCCTCCTTGATCGCCCCGACAATGACTTTCGGGTCGTGCACCGCGCCGCCGCAGTGGTTGACGCTGACGACCCGGCAGCGGCCGGCGACGCAGCGCTCGGCTTCGCGCACCATCTGGCCGTAGTTGATTTCGACCACAATGATTGCTTTGACCCGGCTCGCCAGTTCGCGGATACGCGCTTCGCAGAACGGCCAGACGGTAATCAGGCGCAGCGCGCCGACCTTGAGGCCGAGTTCCCTCGCCTCATGCACGGCGCGGATGGCGATGCGCGAAGTGATGCCGTAGGACACCACGACCACGTCGGCGTCGTCCAGACCGTCTTCTTCGAGGCGGATGATCTGCTCTGCGTTGCCGTCGATCTTTTCCATCAGGTGCGTCAGCACCTTGACGTTCTGCTCGGGCGTCATCGCCGGGTAGCCGCGCTCGTTGTGCGTCAGGCCGGTGATGTGGAAGCGGTAACCGTCGCCGGCGCGGGCCATCGGGTGGCCGCCCTGGCAGTCGAACTTGTAGGGGCGAAAATCCTCCTTCGGCCCCTTATAGTTGTTGCGCTCGACGATGCGGATCCGGTCGGCCGGCGGGATCACCACTTTCTCGTGCATGTGGCCGACCGTTTCGTCGGTCATGATGAACACCGGCACGCGGTAGATCTCGGACAGGTTGAAGGCCCACACGGCGAGGTCGAAGCACTCCTGCGGGCTGTCCGGCGAGAGGGCGATGATGTTGTAGTCGCCGTGCGAGCCGAAGCGCACCTGCATCATGTCCTGCTGCGCGGTGAGCGTCGGCAGGCCGGTCGACGGCCCTCCGCGTTGCACGTTGGCGATCACCATCGGCGTTTCGGTCATCACCGCCAGGCCGATGTTTTCCATCATCAGCGAGAAGCCGGGGCCGGAGGTGACGGTCATCACCTTCTGCCCGCCCCAGGCCGCGCCGATCAGCGCGGCGATCGAGGCCAGCTCGTCTTCCATCTGGATAAACAAGGCGCCGACTTCCGGCGCGCGCTCGGCGAAACGCTCGGCGGTCTCGGTCGACGGCGTGATCGGATAGCCGGCAAAGAAGCGGCAGCCGGCGGCCAGCGCCCCTTCGGCCAGCGCGTGGTCGCCGTCGAGGAAATGCGGGCCGGCGTCTACGCCTTTGGGATCGGCGTTGACCATTTTGATTCCAGCCAAGGCACTACTACTGGTTTCTGAAATTTTGCTTCGCTTCGTTTTCACTTTCCTGTTTCACCTTTCTTGCTCACCTTGATCGCGAACTCCGGGCAGATCAATTCGCAGAAATTGCAGTTGCGGCAGTTTTCGGGAACCTTGACGTAGGGCGGGTGGTAGCCCTTGGCGTTGAATTCCGCCGCCGTGTCGAGCACCTTCATCGGACAGTACTGCACGCAAAAGCCGCAGCCCTTGCACCAGTTCTTGTTGACCGTGACCTGGCCGAGCGCGGGTTTGATGTCGCCGAAGAGCATGGTTTTCTCCTCAGACCAGCCCGCGCCCGGCGAGCACGGGCTGCGGGTCGTGATGATGCAGCTCGAAGTGCTGGGCCGCGTCGTCGCAGCCGAGCGCGATGGCCATCAACTGCGTGAAGTAGAGCACCGGCAGGCCGTGGAAATCCGGGTTGTGGCACTTCGCGTCTTCCTGCCGGTGATCGAGGTTGTGGGCGCACAGCGGGCAGCTCACGACGACTACGTCGGCGGCGTCCTTGAGCGCCGATTCCATGATCCGGCCGGTGCGCTCGGCGACGATTTCCGGCCGACCGACGACGTGGTAAGCGCCGCAGCACTCGGCCTTCAGCGCGAAAGGCACCGGCGTGGCGCCAAGCGCCGCGACCAGATTCTCCATGATCGTCGGGTTCTCGCCGTCGTCGAAAGCGACTTCCTTCGGACGCACCAGCATGCAGCCGTAGTAGCAGGCGACGCGCAGATCCTTGAGCGGCTTCGTTACCTTGGCGGCGAGCTGCTCGAAACCGACGCGGTCGCGCAGAAATTCGAGCAGGTGAAAAACGTCGACATCGCCGGCGTACTTCGTTTCTTCGAGCGAGAGGAAATCGTTGAGCGTGGCGAGCGCTGCCGCGTCCTTGCGCACATGCTGATTGGCGCGCTTGAGCGTGTTGTAGCACATCGCGCAACCGGTCATGAACTCGCTGGCCCGCGTTTCCTTGACGCGGATCAGGTTGGTCAGCGGCGCGGCGCGGTGGATGAGGTCGTCGCCGGCCAGGCCGTGCACCGTGCCGCAGCAGTTCCAGCGCGGGAGTTCCTGCACTTCGACGCCGAGCCGCGCCATCGATGCGACGGTCGTCGCATCGAAGTTCCGCGCGTGATTCTTCAGCGTGCAGCCGGGATAGTAGGCGAGTTTCATGGGTGTTTCTTTGCCCCCGCTCATGCCGACAGCTTCCGCATGGCGGCGATCAGCGCGATCGGCGGCAAGGCCACCAGCGTGTCGGCCGGCAAGTCGGCGATGGCGAGCTGGTCGCGCCGGGCGTTACCGCGCAGCACGGTCTCGCGTATTGCCTCGATCACTTCGGCGATGCGCACGTCTTTCGGGCAGCGCGTGTTGCAGGTCATGCACGAGACGCAAATCCAGATCGGCCTGGAAGCCAGCAGCTTCTCTTCCATGCCGAGCTGGGCGAGGCGGAGGATCTG
>JACQYA010000184.1 GCA_016208425.1 Betaproteobacteria bacterium | reverse complement strand
GCCATGCGCCATGCGCCATGACCCGTTGCCTCCTGCGGGCTACCCATGAACCGACATTCGCTCAAATGGAAGCTGATTTCCATCGTCCTGATTTTGCATCTGGCGGTCTTCGGTCTGCTCGGCGTGCTGGCGGTACGGGATGTGCGTCATCTGCTGGTCGAGCAGACCCGCCTGCGTAGCGAGGGGCTGGCTGCCGAACTGTCGGCGGCGCTGACGGCGCCGATACTGGAGCGCGATTATGTGACGCTGGCCGAGGTGGCGCAGGATATTTCCGCAGCCAGCGATATCGACTACCTAGCGATTTTCGACAAGGCCGGCCGCGAGATGGCGCGCGCCGGGCTGGAAAAAGGGGCGCCAGTGCCTGCAGCGGAGGCGGACGCAGCGGGCGGCGGCGAGGTCTTCGATCTGGCCGTGCCCTTGGGCCAGGGTCATGCGCGCGTGGGCTTGCGCATGAGCGCTGCGCGTGCCTTGCTTGAGCGTTACGCCATCGGCGCGGGTCTGTGGACTCTCTTCGCCGCCATGCTGGCGGGGTTCGTCATGGCCTGGGCCACGCTCAGTCTGACGCGCCGCCTTTCGAGCCTGGAGCGCGCGGCCGCAGATCTGGGCGAGGGCGATTTGTCTGCTCGCGCGCCGGAGGATGCTCACGGCGACGAAATCACCCGCCTCTCCGCCGCCTTCAATCGCATGGCGGAGGATATCGCCTACCGGATCGACGCCTTGCGCCTGGCGGACGAGGCGATGCGCGAAGCGCAAGCCGAACTGGCGAAGCATGCGGAGCAACTGGAAGCGCGTGTCGCCAAGCGCACCGAACAACTTGCCGTCGCCAAGGAAGCCGCCGAAGCCGCCAGCGTCGCGAAGAGCGCCTTTCTGGCCAACATGAGCCACGAAATTCGCACCCCCCTTAACGCGATCACCGGCATGGCCCACCTGATCCGCCGTGCAGGCCTTACCCCCGAGCAAGGCGAGCGGCTCGAAAAGCTGGAGGCGGCCGCTGCGCACCTGTTGGGAACCATCAACGCCATTCTCGATCTCTCGAAAATCGACGCCGGCAAGTTCGAGCTGGAGGAAACCGCAATCAGGGTCGAAGCCATTCTCGGCAATGTCGTCTCCATGTTGCACGGCCGGTTGGAGGCCAAGCATCTGCGTCTGTTTACCGAAACCGATGGCTTGCCCCAGTGCTTGCTGGGCGATCCCATCCGCCTGCAGCAGGCGCTGCTCAACTACCTCGCCAACGCCGTCAAATTCACCGCTGCCGGCAGCTTGACCCTGCGGGTCAAGCTGGTGGAAGAAGACGGTAACAGTGCCTTGCTGCGTTTCGAGGTGGCCGACACCGGCACTGGCATCGCCCCGGAAGCACTGCCCAAGCTCTTTGCTGCGTTCGAGCAGGCCGACAACACCACGACGCGCAAGTACGGCGGTACGGGTCTTGGTCTGGCCATCGTCAGGAAATTCGCCCAACTGATGGGCGGCGATGCCGGAGCGGACAGCACACTCGGCGTGGGCAGCACCTTCTGGTTCACCGCCCGGTTGAAGAAAGGCGAAGCTGCCGGCCCAACGGCGCAAGCCGCATCGTTCGAAGATGCAGAGCAAGTACTGAAACGCGACTACGCTGGCTGCCGCATCCTGCTGGCGGAGGATGAACCGACCAATCGGGAGATCATGTTGATGGTCATGGACGATAGCGGGCTGGTGGTAGATCTTGCCGAAGATGGCGTCGAAGCGGTCGATCTGGCGAGCCGGATCGACTACGCCCTGATCCTGATGGACGTGCAGATGCCCAATATGGATGGATTGGATGCGACCCGGCAGATTCGCAAACTGGCGAACGGCAGCCACGTCCCGATCCTGGCGATGACGGCAAATGCCTTTGCCGAAGACAGGGCACGCTGTTTCGAGGCCGGCATGAACGACTTCCTGACCAAGCCGGTCAGTCCAAAAGAATTTTTTGCCGCCTTGCTCAAGTGGTTGTCACGGGATCCCGGCCCGGATACATTCATGAATTCGACACATCCCTTTGGTGCGGTACTGGCCGCGACAAACACCGGAACGAATGCTGCAACAATCGTACGCCACCCTCGAAAGGAACCAAAATGAAGACGGAATTCACGAAATCGATCAGTGCTGCCCTCGCCATTCTTCTATTCTCCGCAGCGTCTTGGCACGCCCAGGCGGAAACGCTGGAAATTTCCGGGGGAACGACGCCCTGGGCGGAGGCCATCGAACCGAAGCTGCCGGAACTCAAGGCGGCGGGGGTCGAAATCAAGTTCAACGGCGTCGGCACGGGGCGCGGCACGCTGGCTCTCATCGACGGCAAAATCTCCATGGCGACGGTGGGCGATACGCTCGAAGATTCCGTGGGCGCCGCAAAAAAGGCGGCCAAGGCGGAAAACCGGGAAATCACGGTGCCCGGCAACCTGGTCTACACGAAGATCGGCGCGGATGAGCAGGTCGTGATCGTGCACAAGAGCAACCCCGTTACCGAGTTGACCAAAGCCCAACTGAAGGATATCGGCACCGGCAAAATCACCAACTGGAAGGACGTGGGCGGCCCGGATCTGCCGATCAAGGTCGTCGTCACCGAACCGTCGCTGGCGCCCGGCCAGTTCTTCAAAAAAACGATGATGGACGGCGCGGACTACGTACAAGGAGCCGTCGAAGTGCGCTCCCCGAAGGAAGTCATCACCTGGGTGTCGCGCACTCCCGGCGGCTTCGGCGCCGCTGCGGATGTTCACATGAAGGCGGCTCCGGGCGACGCCCGGATGGTCAAGGCGCCCGTCATCATGCGCCCGCTGGGGCTGATTACCGTCGGGCAACCTGCGGGGGCGGGGAAGAAAGTCGCCGACATGCTCGTCAAAAAATAAGGCCATGAGATGCACGGGGCGTTGGGCGTCCCGTTCTCAATGCACTGGCGCATCAGAACGAAGCGAGGTCTACCATGTTTAACAAAACCACTATTGCCGCAAAACTGACGCTGGTCGTCGGCGGCATGCTGCTAATGTTGATAGTGACGGGTCTGATCGGTGTTCGCGGGCTTTCCAGCGTCATCGGCCACTATGAGAACGATACCGCCGCCATGATTAGCCTCGGCGATACGCTGGACGGCCTCTATCAGCGACGCACCAACATTCAGGCAGCCATGGCGGCGGAAAGCAGCAGCCTCGCCGAATTACCCTTCAACAAAGCGGACGCAGCGGCGGGAGACCTGGTCACGGCATGGAGCGCCTATACCGCCACCGCTTCCGCAGAAGAAATGCCGCTGGCCGAAAAATTCGCTCTGGCGTGGCAGGCTTATCTGGAAAGCAGCCAGAACACCATCGCGTTGGGCAGGGGCGGGGATTACGAAAGAGCCTCCGACAACATGAAAGGGGATGCCGCGCAAAAATTCTTCCTCGCCCGCAAATCGCTGCTGGATTTGATCGCCCAAAAGAAGAAAAACGTCGAAGAAACCAGCCGATCCAACGCTATTGCCAGCAGGTCGATGCTGATTCTGCTAGCCGTGGGGTTGATCGTCGGCGGAGGCGCCTCTTTGACGATCGTCCGCACGATCGTCCGGCCACTGAAACAGATGCAGGCGGTGATCGGCGAAGTCGAGAAGACTTCCGACTTTACCCGGCGAGTCGCCGCGAACAACATGGATGAAGTCGGACGGACAGCCCGCTCCTTCAACAGCCTGATGGAGACCCTGCAAGGCACGCTGCACCAGATCATGGATCACGTGAGCCAAGTGTCCGCCACGGCGCAGTCGCTCTCCTCGTCAGCCGCCCAGACGGCCGCCGGTTCCACGCAGCAAAGCGACGCCGCCGCCGCCATGGCGGCGACGGTGGAGCAGGTGACCGTCAGCATCAATCACGTATCGGACAGTGCGCGCACCGCTCTGGAAATCTCCCGCCAGTCCGGCGACCTCTCCGAGCATGGCAGCACCACCATCCACCAGGCCTCCGCAGAAATGACCGGGATTGCCGGCACGGTGCGCGAGACTTCCGTCGTCATCGAAAACCTTGGGAGGCAATCGAACGAGATTTCTTCCATCGTCAAGGTCATCAGGGATGTCGCCGAGCAAACCAATCTGCTGGCGCTCAACGCGGCCATCGAAGCCGCCCGGGCGGGCGAGCAGGGGCGCGGTTTCGCCGTTGTGGCCGACGAGGTGCGCAAGCTGGCGGAACGCACCACCCAGGCAACCAGCGAAATCGCGCGGATGATAGACGCCATTCAGAGCAGCGCTCACGCGGCGGTCAGCGGCATGGAGAAGGCGGTTAGCCGGGTCGATGGCGGCGTGGCGCTGGCGCAGCAGGCAGGCCTTGCCATCAACCAGATCAAGGATGGCTCCGGGCGGGTCGTCGGTGTCGTCAACGACATTTCTTCCGCGCTGGCGGAACAGAGCAGCGCCAGCAACGACATCGCCAAACATGTCGAAGAAGTCGCGCAAATGAGCGAGAAAAACAGCGCTGCGGCCAATCGGACCGCAGAGGCCGCCGGCCAACTGGCGCAACTGACCGACGCCATGCGCACGCTGGTCAGCCGCTTCAGAATTTGAATCACGGAGGTTGTCCGGCACCGGCGTGTGATGATGTCGGGCTACGCGCCGCTAACCCGGCCTAGTCTGCCTCGAAAATCCCGGATCTCAGCGCACGACATGCCAAGCGTTGTTGAACCCGTCCCCGGTCTTGTCGCCGGCCTTTTGATCCTTGCTCCAAAAGTAGAGCGGCTTGCCCCTGAAAGCCCATTGCCGCCTGCCATCGTCGCGCATGACGATGCTCCACTCGCCCGACGCGCGGTCGGTTTCCGAAGCCGACAGCGGCGGCCAGTTGCCCGCGCAAGAGCCGTTGCAAACGCTCTTGCCGCTGCCTGCCGCGTCCTTGTCGAAAGTGTACAGCGTCATGCCGCCGGCGCCGGTCAAGATGCCGCCCTCCATGCGCGCGGGCATCGCCGCACCCGCCGGATACGACGCGCAGCCGGCGAAAAGGGAAATTGCCAGCGCGGCGGCCAGCGTATTTGTGCGGAAGTTCATGTTCGTTCTCCTCGGGGTGGGTGTACCGGGGTAAACAACCGTAGACCGGGTTTTATTCCTGGGCCGGCAAATCATTTCCCACCCGATGGCCGCTTGCGCCTGTTCCCGATTTGCCGAACCGGGCGGTAAACCAGAAGGTGCTGCCGGTTCCCGGCTCGCTGTCAGCCCCCATATCGCCGCCCATCATCTGCGCCAGACGCTTGCCGATCGCCAGCCCCAAGCCGGTGCCGCCGTGCTTGCGGGTCGTCGAACCGTCGGCCTGCCAGAACGCCGAGAACAGGCGTTGCCGGTCGGCGGCCGGGATGCCTATCCCCGTATCCCGCACCTCGAAGCGCAGCGTCAGTTCGGTCGCGGATTCTGCCACCGGGGCAACGTGCAGCGAAACGGAGCCGGTTTCGGCGAACTTCACCGCGTTGTCGGCGAGGTTCAGCAAGATCTGTCCCAGGCGACGCGGGTCGCCCTCAAGCCGCAAGGCAAGCATTGCCGGCGGGACGTCGACATGCAGCGCCAACCCTTTTTCGGCGGCCCTGTAAGCGACCAGGCTATTGAAATTCTCCAGAATCTCGCCGAACCGGAAGCCGACCCGATCCAGGCTCAAGCTTTCGGCCTCGATTTTCGAAATGTCGAGAATATCGTCGATGAGGGCCAGCAAATGCTTTGACGCTCCCGCGACCTTGGTCAGCCGGTCGCGCAGCTGCGGGTCGTTTGTGCCGCGCAACACCAGCCCGGTCATGCCGATGATGGCGTTCATCGGCGTGCGCAGCTCGTGGCTCATGTTGGCGAGGAAGGCGCTCTTGGCGCGGCTCGCGGATTCGGCAGCCTCCTTGGCGACCGACAGCGCCGTGGTCCGCGCTTCGACGAGCTCTTCCAGGTGGTCGCGATAGGTTTCCACTTCCTTGCGCAGGTTTTCCCGCTCCAGCAGGTTGCGGATGCGCTGTTTGACGATTGCGGCATCGAAGGGCTTGACGATGTAGTCGGCGGCACCCAAGGCCAGGCCGGCGCTCTCGGCGTCAATCTCGGCCAGCGCAGTGACGAAAATCACCGGCACCGCCTTCAGCCCGGTATCGGCCTTGAGCCGCCGGCAGGTTTCGTAGCCGTCCATTTCCGGCATCATCACGTCGAGCACGATGAGGTCGGGGGGCGACTCGCCGGCCAGTGCCAGCCCCCGCGCGCCGGAGGTCGCCACTTGCAGATCGAAATCGGCCGCCAGCGCCCGTCCGAGCACGAGCAGGTTTGCCGGCGTATCGTCGACGAGCAGTATCCTCGGCCGCCGTGCGGCCGTCACGCCCCGAACTCCCAGGCATGCGCCGCCGCAATCCGGCGCAAACGATCAAGCGCCAGATCGAAGTTGAATTTCTCCAGCAAACCGCCAATTTCCGCGATCTCGCCGGCCAGCTCCGTTCCCGCGACGGCCGCCTCCAGCTCCTGGAACCGGCCGATGGCATCGAACTTGTTGTGCGCCAGCAACGGCGCGATCTCGTTCGCCAGCGCGACGATCCGGGGAATATCCGGCACCCGCTTGAAAACCGCCGGCGCAACGCCCGCGCCCGCGTTCCCCGCATCCGCTTTCAGCCACCTGCCGAGCAGTTCCGCCAGGATGTCGAAGCCGACCGGTTTGGTCAAAAAGTCGTCCATGCCGGCGGCCAGGCAACGCTGGCGATCCGCCTCGAAGGCGTCGGCGGTAAGGGCGACGATGGGGCGGCGCGGCCGACCGCCCTCCTTCTCCCATTGGCGTATCCGCTCGGTGGCGGCATAGCCATCCATCACGGGCATATGGAGATCCATCAGGACGAGGTCTACCGGCTCGCCCCGCAAAATCGCGTCGACGCCCTGCTGGCCGTCGGTCGCCGGCACGCTGCTCACGCCGAGCTTGCCCAGCATGGCCTCGACCACCTTCTGGTTGGTCGCGTTGTCCTCGACGACCAGCACGCGGCCCGAGAGCCGCCCCGGCGCCCCTTCCGCCCTCCCGCCCGAAGACACCGGACGCGCCGCTTGGCGCTTCTCGGCATCGGCCGCGGCGAGCCCGACGCGAACGCGGAACCAGAACCGCGAACCGCGCCCGGCTTCGCTCTCGATCCCGGCATCGCCGCCCATCAAGCGCGCCAGGCGACGCACGATCGAGAGGCCCAGCCCGGTGCCGCCGAACTGTCGCGTCGTCGAGCTGTCGGCTTGCGAAAACACCTGAAACAGGCGGGGCTGATCTTCCTCGGGCACACCGATGCCGGTATCGGTAACGGCGAATTCGAGCACGGCGGCGCGCTCGTCGCGCCCGATCTCGCACGCCGCGATGCGGACATGGCCCCGTGCGGTAAACTTGATCGCGTTGCCGACCAGGTTGGAAAGCATCTGCTGCAAGCGGTGACGATCGCCGAGATACGTTTGCGCCGGGCCGCTCCACGCGGATTCGATTTCCAGCCCCTTGCGGCCCGCTGCGGCCGCGAAGAGCGCACGGGTTTCGCCGATGATTTGCCCGGGATCGACGACGCCCGATTCGAGTTCAAACCTGCCGGCCTCGACTTTGGAAAAATCCAGGATGTCGTTGAGCAACGCCAGCAGCGTCTGGCCGGAATTGAAAATGGTGCGCGCGTATTCTCGCCGGTCGCCATCGGTCAGGCCGGGCGCGAGCAATAGCTGGGCCATGCCGAGAATGCCGTTCATCGGTGTGCGGATCTCGTGGCTCATGGTCGCCAGAAAGTTCGATTTGGCCTGCGTGCCGGCGATCACCGCTTGTTGCTGGCGGTCGATTCTGAGCACGAAGAAATAGACGAGGCCGTAAATCAGCGCCATGACCAGGAAGGTGAGCGCCGAAACCAGGTTGACGATGTCGCCGGCCTCCCGCAAAGGCTGCGCCAGCGGGACGCGGATCGAAATCAGCGCGCGTATACTGTTCGGGCTTTCGTGGAAGCCGCCTTCGTCGCCATAAGCGGCGAGCAGCTCGGCCGGCGCGTCCTTCGGGTCGCCGTGGCACTTGAGGCACGCTTCGCTGGAGCGGTCGATGGGGATGGCGACGTGCAACATCCGGACGCCATCCTGCTCCACGACCTCGCGAACTTCCCGGATTTCGCCGCGGTTCATCCGTTCCAGCAGCGCGCTTTCGGAAGCGTCGGCCCGGTTGACCGGGTTGCGCGGGTTGTCGGCGGCCAGCTTGAAATAGATGGCCGACAGGCCGGCGGCTTGCCGTTCCTGGTTGATCAGCTCCCTGATGCTGCGCGCGACGTAGGTGAAGGACATCATCTTGGGCGAGAAATAGTCCTTGTCGATCTGTCCCTCCGCCTGCAGGCGATAGATCTCGGGGCGTTGCGTTTCGGTCACGAAACGGTGCACCGCCCGATGGGTCAGCAGCGCGTCGAGCGCCGCTTTCCGCGCCTCACCTATGGCATAAGCCTCGGTCTTCTGGTGGTAGATGGCGACCAGAACGAAATAGGCCAACAGAAAAATCGGCAGAAGAATAAGCAGCACCTGACGATTTTTCGCCAGACCCGGAAACCCGCTTACATGGCGCGATTGCAAAGCCCCCTCCCGTCTTTCCCGCGATCCGCCCCCGAACCCGTCGGCAGCCCGGGAACCGCCCGGATCGCCGCCCCCAAGAACCGCGTGACCACACGCTGCAAAACAGTCTACCCCGCCGGCGCCGGAATTCTTTGATCCATACCGCTAGTCCGGCCATTCCGCCCGATTCTCTGCCCGATTCTCTCGCCCATCTTCCGCACGCGGGTTAAGATCGCGGCCGGGCCACGCGGACGCCGCGCAGATAGCGCGCAGACGGGGAAGTGGTCGACCGGCAATGTTCGAGGAGGTTCGGTTTGTTCTTGCGTTTTGTTCGATGGCTGGCGTTGCTCGGCGGATTGAGCTTCTTCGTTCCCTGGGCGCACGCTGCCGGCGATCCGCCGGAGCGCGTTTCGGTGCAGTTGAACTGGAAACATCAGTTCGAGTTCGCCGCTTTTTACGCGGCCCTGGAGAAGGGTTATTACCGCGACGCGGGCCTGGCCGTAACGATCCGCGAGGGCGGCCCCGGTGTCGATTCGGTGAAGGAGGTCGTCGTCGGCCGCGCCGATTTCGGCATCGGCGCTTCGGCGCTCGTCGTCGACCGCTTTCGCGGTTTGCCGGTCGTGGCACTGGCGACGCTGATGCAGCACTCGCCGACCGCTTTGCTCGCTTCCCGCAAGCACGGCGTGGAAAGCGTCCATGATCTGGCCGGCAAGACGGTTTCCGTAGACCCCCATACCCGGGACGAAACCGAGGCTTTTTTGCGCGCGTCGGGCGTTTCGCCGGAAAGCGTCAAACTGGTCGACCAGACCGACTGGACGCTGGATTCGCTCGACCGGGGACGGGAAGCGGCCAAGGTGGTGTATCTCTCGAACGAGCCTTTCCTGACCCGCGGCCGCGAACACGAGTACCTGTTGCTGACGCCGCGCTCGGCCGGGATCGACCTCTTCGGCAACATGCTGTTTACCGCAGAAGCGGTGCTGGAGGCGCGGCCGGACGCGGTCAAGGCGTTCCGGGGCGCGACGCTCAAGGGCATGGTCTACGCGCTCGACCATCCCGGCGAGCTGGCGGCGATCATCCTCGACCGCTACAACACGCAAGGCAAGTCGCGCGAACACCTGCTGTACGAAGCGGCGCAGATCCGGGAGCTGACCCGCGCCGACATCGTCGAACCGGGCTATATGAGCCCCGGCCGCTGGCGTCACGTCGTCGACACCTACGCCAGCCAGGGAAAACTGCCGGCCGATTTCGGCTTGAGCGGCTTCATCTACGACGCGACGCCAAAAATATTGCCGGCCTGGGTGCTTCCGGCACTGCTCACGTCGCTGGCGGGGCTGCTCGCCGCGCTCTTCTTCGTCACCAGAATCCGATCTTTCAACATCCGGCTAACCCGGGAGATCGCCGAACGCAAGCAGGCAGAATCCGCGTTGCTGGCCAGCGAGACGAAATACCGGGAGCTGATCGACAACGCCAACGCGCTCATCCTGCGCATGGCGCCCGACGGCACGGTGACCTATTTCAACGAATTCGCCGAGGTCTTTTTCGGCTTTCCGTCAGAGGAAATCATCGGCCGCCACGTGGTCGGCACCATCGTTCCCCCCCGCGAGCAGGGAACCGGCCGCGATCTGGCGGCGATGATCGACGGGATTCTCGCCGACCCGGCCGCCTACGAGCACAACGAAAACGAGAACATCACGCGCGACGGGCGCACCGTGGTCGTCCGTTGGGCCAACCGGGCGATTCTCGACAAGGAAAAACGCTGTATCGGCGTGCTCTGCATCGGCCAGGACATCACCGCACGCCGCGCGATGGAAGCGGAGCTGGCGGCGTACCGCCTCCGCCTGGAGGAACAGGTCGCGGCGCGCACCGCAGAACTGGCGCTCGCCAAAGAAGCGGCCGAGGCCGCCAATCTGGCGAAGAGCGCGTTTCAGGCCAACATGAGCCACGAGATCCGCACACCGCTCAACGCCATCACCGGCATGGCGCACCTGATCCGGCGTTCCGGCTTGCCCCCCGGGCAGGCCGAACGCTTCGACAAGCTGGAGGCGGCGGGCGACCACCTGCTCGACATCATCAACGCGATTCTCGATCTCTCGAAAATCGAGGCCGGGAAATTCGTGCTCGAAGAATCCGCCGTCAGGTTGGAAACCCTGACCGGCAATGTCATCTCGATGCTGCATAACCGCGCGGCGGCCAAACACTTGCGCCTGACGGCTGAAGTCGGCCCGCCGCCCTGCCCGTTGCTGGGCGACCCGACCCGCTTGCAACAAGCCTTGCTCAACTACGCGACCAATGCGATCAAATTTACCGAATCCGGCAACGTGACCTTGCGCGTGGCGGTGGCCGACGAAGACAAGGGCTGCGCGGACAGCGCGTTGCTGCGTTTCGAGGTCGAAGACACCGGGATCGGCATCGGCGCCGACGCCTTGCGCAAACTGTTTTCGACCTTCGAGCAGGCCGATAACACGACGACGCGCAAATATGGCGGCACCGGCCTGGGGCTAGCGATCACCAGAAGGCTGGCCGAACTGATGGGCGGCGAGGCCGGAGCGGCCAGCACCCCCGGCGCCGGCAGCACCTTCTGGTTCACCGCGCGCTTGAAAAAAGGCCGGCCCGCCCGCAGCGAGGGGGGTGCGGCGGCGGCCGAGACGGCCGAAGAAACGCTCAAACGCGACTATCCCGGCCGCCGCATCCTGCTCGCCGAAGACGAGCCGATCAACCGCGAGATCGCCACCGACCTTCTGGAAGACATCGGCCAGGTCGTCGACGTCGCGCGGGACGGCGTTCAAGCGCTCGCGCTGGCCGCGAGAAACCGCTACGACGCGATCCTGATGGACATGCAGATGCCGGTCATGGACGGTCTCGAAGCCACCCGGCAAATACGGCGGCTGGCCGGCGGCGACCTGCCCATCATCGCCATGACGGCCAACGCCTTCGTCGAGGACAAGGCGCGCTGCTTCGAGGCCGGCATGGACGACTTCATCGCCAAGCCGGTCGACCCCGAAAACCTGTTTGCGGCCGTGCTGAAATGGCTTTCGCGGCCGCACGGGTAGAGCCGCCCTCAAGCCGCCAGCTTCTGCCCCGCCTGCTTGTCGTACAGGAACTCCAGCACCGCCGCCCGGTAGCCGATGTAGCGCGCGTCGTGCGCCAGGTCGAGGCGGTTACGCGGTCTGGGCAGTTCTACCGTGAGCACTTCGCCGATGGTCGCCGCCGGGCCGTTGGTCATCATCACGATGCGGTCGGAAAGCAGCACGGCTTCGTCGACGTCGTGCGTGACCATCACCGTGGTCGCTTTCGTCGCGTCGCAGATCTTGGCTCTAGTCTGAAACGTTAGTGACAAAGGCTGTGGATGGTCTATAAACGAATAGACTGGGCTGAAACGGAGAGGATCATGAGAGCGAGAGAACTGTCGATACTGATGCGCAAGCTTACGAAGCTGACGCCAAGCCAGCGTCGGAGCGTGGTGGCTGAATTGGCTGCGGTGGACGGCAAAGCGACGGCGACGACGGCTATTGAATTGGGTGCCGTGCATCACGATTGCCCGCATTGCCACAGTGTGCGCATTGTCAAGAACGGCATGGCGAACGGCCTGCAGCGGTTCAAGTGTCGGCAGTGCGCGAAGACATTC
>JACQYA010000183.1 GCA_016208425.1 Betaproteobacteria bacterium | reverse complement strand
GCCGCCAAGCCTGCTCCAAGGCAAAGGCCAGCCCCGATGCCCCGACGCTGGCGGTGCCCTGGGCAAACGCGGCCGCCACCGGCAGCAGGGCGAGAACCAGCGTGATGCTAAACGGCTTAATCGGTGTAATCGGTGTAATCGGTGTAATCGGTGTAATCGGTGTAATCGGCTTCATGGCAGATTTTGCTTCCACGACGTATGCTTCACATTTTGCAGGCTTCTTCCCTTCCGCAAGCTGACGCCGGAATTACATGTTCGTAATCTTTGACCAGCCCCGTTTCCGAAAGCGCAGAATCGGTGCCCAGTCGCCGGGGCAAAGAACCGGATCGGACGGAATAACGGGATGACACCCCACCACAAGTCCATCACCTTTCGCCTGACGCTGTTATTTGCCGGCGCATCGACGGCGGTGCTGCTGATGCTCGGTTGGCTGATTGGTCAGGCGGTCGAGCAACACTTCGTCGAACAGGACATGGAGCAGATGAACGGCTAGCTGCATCTGGTCAGCCACTTGCTCGAGAAGCGCGGGTTCCCGCCGATCTCGATGCCTTGGCCGCGCAGCTCGGCGATTCGTTGGTCGGTCATCACGGGCTTACCCTGCTGGTGCGCGGATCTGATGATCGAACGCTGCTCGCCAGCGCCGATACCCGTTTTCCGCCTTCCTTGCTCGCGCGCGGATCGCTGACAAGCCCCCTCACCCACAAAGCCGGCAACGGGATGAAACGCGGGGCGGGCAACCGCAGCGCGGAATCGCCGCCCTGTTGCCGTCGGCCGTCGCCGGCTTGCCGCCGTTGCTGGTCGCTGTGGCTGCGGACACCACGCACCACGAGCACTTCATGGCGGCATTCCAACGCACGCTGTGGCTGTAGGTGCTGGCGTCCAATATCGAAGAGTACGAACGCCTGGCGCGCATGATCGGCAACGTGCTGTTCCTGGCTCAGGCCGATAACGGACGGATCGTCCCCCAGCGCGAAGCGGCCGACCTGGCCCAAGAGGTCGGAAAGCTGTTCGATTTTTTTGATGCGCTGGCCGAAGAAAAGGCGCTGCGTCTCTCGCTGACCGGCAGCGGTCGTTAGTGCAAAATCCTTTCTGTAAATTCATGCCCTCTGGAGGCCGCTTTTGCGACCCTGCTGAACAACGGCCTGGATGGCGCCGGCGAAGCGCCGCGCATCCCGGTTAACGAGGCGGGCCGGACCGGGCGCAACCGTCTTCTCGATGCCCGGCCCCGAGAACGCGCCGCCGGGCGGAGCCCCCGATATTGCCTTGGCCGAAATGTATGGGCGGGGTGTTTCGGCCCGCAAGGTGATCACCGTCCCTCAAGCGCCGCGCGGGCCGGCCGCGCTGCCGAACAAGGTGCACGTACTGGAAAAAACCGCAGATGTGACGCATGATTCGGACACTTGCCCACCTCCCCCAGGACTCGTCATGCCCTACGTAAAGCGCGACAGCGCGAGGCAGATTGTCGCCTTGCTGAAAAACCCCGAACCCGGAGGCGACGAGTTCCTGCCCCCGGGCAGCCCGGAGGTCGCCCGTTTTCTGGGTAACCCGGCCGACAACCAGCGGTTTCAGGAACTGGATGTCGAGTTGATCCGGGTGCTGGAAGACTTGGTGGACACCCTGATTCAAAAGAACGTTCTCATCATCACCGACCTGCCGGAACAGGCGCGGCAAAAGCTGATGGCGCGCAAGGGCCTGCGCAGCCAGCTCAAGAACAGCGTCAACCTGCTCGACGACGGCGGCGGTCTGATCTGAAAACCTGGAATCGCGATGCAGCCGCTCTGGACGGACACCGCTGCCGAGGCCGACGCCGCTCCGACCTCGCTGCCGCGCTATCTGGCTCTGGCCTATACCGGCCTGGTGGTCTACGCCAGCCTGCACCCTTTTTCCGGCTGGCGCGACCTCGGGCTTTCACCTTTTACCTTTCTCGATGCGGCGTGGCCCCGCTACTGGACGGTTTTTGATCTTCTCGTCAATATCGCGGCCTATCAGCCGCTGGGTTTTCTCTTCGCGCTGGCGATGCGCGGATCGTCGGCCCGCGGCCGGTTGGCTGCCGCTTTCGCCGCCACCCTGCTGGCCGGGCTGATCGCTTTTTGTCTGGAGAGCTTGCAGACCTGGTTGCCGGCGCGCGTTCCGTCGAATGTCGATCTCGCCTGCAACACCGCCGGCGCCGCCACCGGCGCGCTCGTTAGCGCCTGGCGCGGCGAGCGCTTCTTCGGCCGCATCGGATCGCTGCAGTACCGCCTGCTGAACCCGTTGCCGTATGCCGAGCTGGGGCTGGTTCTGCTCGGCTTGTGGCTGCTGACCCAGCTTTCTCCCGAAACGCTGCTCTTCGGCGCCGGCGATTTGCGCCACCTGCTGGGACTGACCCCGGCGGTGCCCTACGCCGCACCGTCGTTCTTTGTCATCGAGACCGCGATCATCGTCTGCAACGCAGTTGCCATCGGCCTGATCGCGCGCACGCTGTTGACCGAAAGGGCGTCCCCGGCCGCCGTGCTGGCACTGTTTTTCGCGCTGGCGCTCACCGTTCGCACGCTGGCCGCCGCGATCCTGGTAACGCCGCACGACGCCTTCGCCTGGCTCACGCCGGGCGCCGTCCTGGGGCTGACGATAGGCGGTGCGATCCTGGCTCTGACCCTGCTGCTCCCCCCCTTGCCCCGGCTGGCGCTGGGCGGCCTGGCGTTGATGGCCGGCACCGTGCTGGTCAACCTGGCGCCGCCCAACCCGTATTCGACGGCGGCCCTGGCGAACTGGCAACAGGGGCACTTCCTCAACTTCAACGGGCTGACCCGCCTGACGGCCAGCCTTTGGCCTTTTTTGGCGCTGCCTTACCTGATGCAGCTCGGGCGCCGTCTGTAGCGCCACGCGCCGGCGCCGCGACGCCATTCCTGGCGGCCGATCTTCCCGCGACTCGTTGTCGTCGTGCCGGCGAAGGCCGGAATGACGTTCCCCGGCAAAGCGGACAGAAATTCGCCGTCAATTGACGGCAGCAACAATCGGGCCATTGTCTTGCCCCGTGGCTACGGGCTTTTGCGCGATCCGGTTTCGTGCGAAGATTGGCGCCTTGGTTCTGTGTCGGTTTGCGCTCGGAAGCCGGCAGCGGCCGCTCCTTTATCCTTGAAAGCGCGCATGAATACCGTGTTTTGGCGAATTCCGATCCCTTACCTGCCGGGGGCTTTCGGCTGCGGTTTCCGGGTTGAACCATGAGAGACGCCTATTTCTTTCTGGCTCTGTTGGCGATTGCGATTCTGGTTGCCATCGCGTTTGTCGCGATAAAGATCCGGAAGCACGCAAGCGCCCGGCGCGTCGTCGGCAACACTGCCGCGCCGGCAAAGGGTGTCGGCTTTGGCGAACCGGAGACCCGCTTCCTCGAATCTTCGCGCAGGAGCCAGTACCGGCTGCTCAACACCTCCGAGCAGGCGCTTTATCATCGCCTGGTCGATGCGATGCCGAACATGAGCGTTTTCTGCCAGGTGGGCATCGTGCAGTTGGTGCAACTGCGCGGGCACCACGCGGTCGAGGAAATTCACGACCTGATCGGCCGCTGCGTCAACTTTCTGGTGTGCCGCGACGATTTCACCATCGTCGCCGCCGTCGACCTGATCTGGCCGACCGACGAGGAGCCGGAAAGGCGGAAGGGTGCCGAATCCAAGCGGCTGGCGCTGGAGAAGCTGGAGATTCCGCTGATCGTATATCGGCCGCACCAACTGCCGGGGGTCGATGCGATCGCCCGCGAGGTCGCCGGGGCGATTCTCCGGAAGAGCCATCCCGATTCGATGTGAGAACTCGCCGGAACGTCCGCCGGACACCGGAATAGCCGGGAGCTTATCTTGCCTTTGGTTTGCCATCCCGGTACGCCCGCCCCCGCCGTGCACGCCATCGAAGCGGACGCTTTGCGCGGGGAGGGCGGCGGCCTGTCTTTTCGCTTCCGGCTCTTCGGCGACCTCGAACGCTTGTCTGTTCCCCCGGCGGCCGGGGGCGATCGCGTGGACGGCCTGTGGCGGCACTGTTGTTTTGAGGCGTTTGTCGGCGTCCCCGACGAAACGGCCTACCTGGAGTTCAACTTCTCGCCGTCCGGCCAGTGGGCGGCCTATGCGTTTTCCGATTACCGGCGACGCGATTTTTCGGCAGACCCGGTTGGTGCGCCCAAAATCGCGGTTGGCCGCTCCGCCGGCGGCCTGGCGCTCGATGCGCTTGTTTCATGCGCAGATCTGCCGGCGGCCGCGAGAACCGGCGCTTGCCCGGTCGGGCTGTCTGCCGTGGTCGAAACCCCGGACGGGCGGCTGAGTTACTGGGCTTTGCACCACCCGGGCGGCGATCCGGCGCGCGCGCCGGACTTCCACGTCCGGGAGACGTTTGTTCTCGAACTGCCCGCCCTCCCGAAAACCCGTTAGTTCCCGCTATGAGCCACAAGATGCCTCCGACGAAGTTTGGGCTGGATCGCCTGCTGGAAGATCGCGGGCTGCGCAAGCCGCTCGCCGGCAAGCGCGTCGCTTTGCTCGCTCACCCGGCCTCGGTCGGCCACGACCTGGCGCACGCGCTGGACGCGCTGGCCGCCTTGCCCGATCTGAGACTGGCCGCCGCTTTCGGCCCCCAGCACGGCCTGCGCGGCGACAAGCAGGACAATATGGTCGAGTCGCCGGATTTTTTCGATCCCGTACACGGCATCCCGGTCTTCAGCCTGTACGGCGAAGTTCGCCGTCCGACGCCGGAGATGATGGATTCCTTCGACGTGCTGTTGATCGACTTGCAGGATCTGGGTTGCCGCATCTACACCTTCATCACCACCCTGCGCTATATGCTGGAGGCGGCGGCCGGGCACGGCAAGGCGGTGTGGGTTCTCGACCGCCCCAACCCGATCGGGCGGCCGGTGGAAGGTCTTGTTCTGCACGCCGGCTGGGAGAGTTTCGTCGGCGCCGGCGCGCTGCCCATGCGCCACGGCCTGACGATGGGCGAGCTGGCGCGCTGGTTCGTCGCCGATCTGGCGCTGGACCTCGACTGTGCGGTCGTCGCCATGCTCGGCTGGCAGCCCGACGCCGCGCCGGGCTACGGCTGGCCGCTGGGCGAGCGCAACTGGATCAACCCCAGCCCGAACGCGCCCAATCTGTCGATGGCGCGCTGTTACCCGGGGTCGGTAATGCTGGAAGGAAGCACGCTGTCGGAAGGAAGGGGAACGACACGCCCGCTCGAACTCTTCGGCGCCCCGGACATCTGCGCGCGCGCGCTGATCGCCGAAATGCGCGCGCTGGCACCGCACTGGCTGGCCGGCTGTCGCCTGCGCGATTGCTGGTTTGAGCCGACCTTCCACAAACACGCGGGGAAGCTCTGCAACGGCGTCCAGATCCATGTCGAAGACGGCGGTTACGTGCACGCGGGCTTCCGCCCGTGGCGCCTGCAAAGCCTGGCCTTCAAGGCGCTGCGCCGGCTCCGGCCGGACTACCCGATCTGGCGGGATTTCGCCTACGAATACGAGCGCGGCAGGCCGGCCATCGACCTCATCAACGGCGGCCCTGCGCTGCGCGAATGGGTGGACGATCCGGCGGCGACCCCCGGCGACCTGGATGCCTTGACGCGCCCGGACGAGCTTGCCTGGGAGGATGCGCGACGGGAGTTCTTACTTTACTGAGCCTGCGCTACTGGAGTTTGGCGAAGGCTTCGAGCACTTCCGGCGGCGCCTGCACCAGCTCGATCAATACACCCTCGCCGGCAATCGGAAATTCGTCGTTGGCCTTGGGGTGCAAAAAAGCGATATCGAATCCTGCCGCGCCCTTGCGTATGCCCCCCGGCGCAAAGCGCACGCCCTGCGCCGTAAGCCACTTGACGGCTCCCGGCAAATCGTCGATCCATAGACCGATGTGGTTGAGCGGCGTGGTGTGTACTGCCGGCTTCTTCTCGGGGTCGAGCGGCTGCATCAAATCGACCTCGACCTTGAACGGGCCTTTGCCGAGCGCGGCGATGTCCTCGTCGACATTTTCCCGCTCGCTGACGAAATTGCCGGTGATCTCCAGGCCGAGCAGGTCTACCCACAGTTGGCGCAGTTTCATTTTGTCCGGCCCGCCGATGGCGACCTGCTGGATACCGAGAACCCGGAAAGGGCGGCTCATGACGGCTCCTTGCGATAAGCGACAACAACCATGACGATGCCTGCCGCGATCATCGGCAGCGAGAGCCACTGGCCCATGCTGACCGTTTGCGACACGCCGAAAATTCCGTCGTCCGGGTTGCGGAAGTATTCGGCGACGAAGCGAAAAACGCCGTATCCGGCGAGAAACCCCCCCGATACCGCGCCGCGCGGCCGCGCTTTGGCGGAATACAGCCAGAGCAGCGCGAACAGGGCGACGCCCTCCATCCCGGCCTGGTATAACTGCGAGGGATGGCGCGGCAGGTTGTCGACCTGCGGGAACACCATCGCCCACGGCAGGGAAGGGTCGGCCACGCGCCCCCACAATTCGCCGTTGATGAAGTTGCCGATGCGCCCTGCGGCAAGCCCCAGCGGCACCAGCGGTGCGACGAAATCCATGATCTCGAACCAGGTTCGCCCGGTCTTTCGCGCATAAAGCCACATCGCCACCAGCACGCCGAGAAAACCGCCATGGAAAGACATGCCACCTTTCCAGACGGCGAGAATTTCGAGCGGGTGTGCCAGGTAGTGCCCCGGCTCGTAAAACAGCACCTGCCCCAGCCGGCCGCCGACGATGACGCCCAGCATTCCGTAAAACAGCAGGTCGTCGAGCTGCGGCACCGTCCAGCCGGCTTCGGACAACTGCGGGTGCGCCCGGATGCGATACCGGCCCAGCCACCAGAACTGGAGGAAGGCGGCGAGATACATCAGGCCGTACCAGCGCACCGCCAGCGGGCCGAAGGAAAACGCAACCGGATCAAATTGGGGGTGAAGCAACATACGCGGATTGTCCTTTAAGTTACGCGGGGTGCCGCAGCTTGTGTCGCCAAGCACGACGACGACGGCCTGGAAGCCCCGCCAAACGGCGTGCTACAAGGCGCAACATGTGCCCGTAGACCGCCTATCCATGCGGGTCTCCGGCCATGCCGCCCGACGAGCCTGCAATCCGGTCGGCAATTTGGCCCGCCACATCCCGCCCCTTGTCGTCGGCCACCGCCATCAAAAAAAGGCATCGGCCACCGCTAGCGGCGGCCCACTGTCGGCCGATCTGGTCTTTCTCGCGCGTATCCGGGTCGTGCAGCAAATGCGCGCCCTTGTACTCGACGACCAGCACCCGGCCATCGTTCAACTCCGCCACAAAGTCGGGGTAAAAATAATCTGTCGCCGTCGGCAGCCAGAAAGAAAACCGCTCTTCGCGTTCCACGTTGCGCACCCAATGTTTGACCGCCGGGAGGGCGTCGATGGCCCGGGCACACACGAATTCCTCGGCGGGCGTGCCGTCCGCACGTTTTTCTCGCAGATCGTGGATGACCGGGTAGTAGTGCTTTTTGAACCGGAAGCGCCCGGCGTAAAACGGCGGCCGGGCCGGATACTGGTTGGGGCGAAAAGCAAAAGCGTAACGAAAGCTGTCCGCCAGCACCGGCGCCGCCGTGAAGCCGGGCAGCGCCTTCTGGAATCCGGCATTCACCGCCAGTTGCCGCCGCCGGTCGATTTCGCGGCGAACCGCCTCGGCGAGCAGATATTTGCCGCGTACCAGCGCCGTCAACGAAAGGCCGCGATCCGCGATCAGGTGGTGGAGAACAGCGAGCAGCCACTTGAGCAACACGGCCTGCCCGATGTCGATCTGCCGGCATTCGCGGTCGAGCCAGCGCACCAGATCGTGCTCGCTGGCGTGCGCGTTCACCTCGTTCAAATGCAGTTGGCCGCTATCGGCCGCACCGTAAACCACCTTGTCGCCGTCCACATCGATCTCGAAAGCGGCGCTGCTCTCGCGCACGGCAAAGCCGGGCAGGCTGACGGCCAGCGCGAACAAATCGAACTCGCCCAGCTCGGCCAGCACCCGGCGCTCGACCGGTTGCAGCTCGCCATCCCATTCCAGGCACAGTTGCGGCAGCGGCGCAAAAAGCGCGCCGCGCGTCGCCGGCGCCTGCTGCGCCTCCTGCCGGGCGCGCGCGCGTTCAATCGCTTCTTTGACGCCTTCCTGCTGCTTGCCAAGCTTGCAAGCGGCGAGCAGAAAATCCTCCACCTCGACCGACAGTTCGCCGCGCACGATCACCGTCGCGCCGGCCGACGTCGGGCGGATCTCCAGGCGGTCTTTCAGCGCCTCGGGTATCGCTTGTGCCGGCGCGACGGGCAAGGAAAACACGGCTTCGGCCGGCAGCGGCGCCTGCCTGCCCCCCCCTGCCAGCGGCGGGAACATATCCGGTGCAGCAATCGCCGCTTGCGCCTCGTAACGCTCGAAGCCCATGTTGTTCACCAGCCGGTCGGCCAGCGCGTCGGCGGCCCGCGCCGTCGTCGTCGACACCACGTGCGCGTAAGCCTTGCCGAGTTCCGCTTGCTGGCGCGGCCGGGCGTAGGGCATGCGCAGCACGCGGCCGAGCAGTTGCTCGACATCCTTGCCGCTCTTCATGTCTTGCAGGCTGCACAGCACATAGGCGAACGGGCAATCCCAGCCCTCTTTTAACGCCTTGACGGTAATCACGTAACGGATAGGGCAAGCCGGCTCGGCCAGCACCAAGCCGTCGAGCTCCTTCTGGTCGCCGGTGGCGACGGCGATTTGGCGACGGTCGAGCCGCTCACCGTCGGCGTTCGTCAAATGCGCCAGCAAAGTCTCGACATTGGCCTCGCCGTTCACGTCTTCGGCCTGGAACAGCAGCACCGGCCGGATGTAGTCGGCTTCCCTGGCGGCCAGTGTCTCCAGCCGGTCGCGCGTCAAAATCGCGTCGCGCACGGCATCTTTCCAGCCCGTCTTGTGCTCCATCAGCACGATGGGCAGCTTGATCATTTCCTCGCGCGCCAGAGCCTGCGCACCGACGTGGAATATCACGTTGCTGTCGGCCACCGGGGTCGCCGTCAGCTCGATCAAGCAGGCCGGATACAGGTTGCGCAGCATGCGGAATGCCTGCTCGGTGCGGTTGTTGTGCGCTTCGTCGACCACGACAATCGGCCGATGCAGCTTCAGCCAGTTAGCCAGCGAGGCCTTGACCCGCCCGATGTCGGCGGCGCTCAGGTAGGTCTGTTTGGCGATGTCGGCCCCGGTCACGCGATCCAGCGGCGCTTCCTGCTGCGGCGTCAGCCCGTGGAAATGCGGCGCCAGGGCTTCATCGAAGTCATACACCGCGCGTATCGTCTTATCCTTGACGTTGAACGACTGGATGGTCGCCACGATGATGATGGCCGCGCTCCCGGCTTCCTGCGGGCCGACGGTGGCCAGATCCTCCAGCGCGCAGACGCGCACAAGCTCGCCAAAATGTTCGCTCAACGCTTCGCGGCACGGGTTGCGCGGCGTGTTCAGCGCGGCCAGCGTCTGGCCGCGAATCGCGTCCGAAGGCACCAGCCACAAGCTGACCGGCGCCGCCGTATCGCGCAGGCGCCCGCCGGCTTTGGCGATGGCGTGCGCGGCGAGAAATGTCTTGCCGCCGCCGGTGGGAATGCGCACGCAGACGGCGGGCACCTCGCCGAGCGCGCTTTTATCATAGGGCGCTTGCCCGCTCTGGCCGTCCTTTTCCCGCACCGGCGCGCAGTGTTGCCAGGCGGCATCCAGCCCCGCCGTGCGCCATTTGAAGAAAAACGCATCGAGCGCCGCCAGGGCTTTTTGTTGGTAGTCCTTCAGCTCAAACATCACAAGCCCAGCAGTTTGTCGATCTGTTGTTTCAATTGCGCGTTCATGCTTACCTCGCCTCGATGTCGTAAGGGATCTGCTTGAAGACGACACCCGCTTCGCGCAACCGGGCCTCGCCCAACCGGGTCGTTTCGCCGTAGATGACGCGCGGGCCGTCGTGCGGGAACCGCGTCGCGAGATACGCCAGCACTTGCGAAGTCAACACGTTGCCGCCCTGCGGCCGACAGTCGCCGAGAATGCCGTTATAAAGCAGATAGTAGGCCGTGCCGCGATGCACGCCCAAGAGCGGTGTCGCTTCTTTGCGCCCCTCGCCCGCTTGCGGGGTCGGGGGAGCGGGCTGCCCGGTCTCGAAGTGCCAGAGATACGCCGCCAGCGGCGCGAAGCGCACGGCGGAATGAATCCCTCCGCCGGCGTCGAACACCGGCTCGCCCAGCGTGAGGAAACGGAAGCCGCCGCCGCCTTGCCAGCCCACGGCGCCGGAAATGCCGCCCTGTTCGCCGGCCATCACCTTTTTCAGACGCGGCAGGCAATGGCTGCGGGCATGGTCGCCCATTTCGATGCCGATATAGCGGCGACCCATTTTGTGGGCGACGGCGGCGGTCGTGCCGGAACCGAGGAAGGAGTCGAGTACGAGGTCGCCGGGGCGGGTGGCGATGTGGAGGATTCGCTGCAAGAGAAGCTCTGGCTTAGGTGTGCCAAAAGCGTTTGAAAATAATGCCTTCTGCTCTGTCATTGAAAGCTGTGTGCTGCCGGCATCTGCCGCACTCCAAACGCTTCGTGGAACTACCGCCGTAGCGCCGTCAAGAAACATTTTCATTCGCGGAGCTTTTGAATCGCCACTTTTGCCCCAATAGAGCAGGTTTTCTTTCTCATTTTTCAGATGCGTTTCTTCGCCGTAACGCCAAGTCAGCGTTTCTGGTGGAAAAACTAGCTCGCCCGTATTTGGGTTGCGAATGCCGTAGTACAGATTTGGGCGTTCTGTACGTGTTTTGTTACCCGTATAAGTTACCGAATTCCAGTCGCCACGGGGGTCGTTATCGGGGTTTTTGTAATACGAATTTTGCAATTCAGTGCGATCAAGGCGATTTAGCGACCAGTTTCCCTTTTGTTTCGCGAAAACAATAATATTGTCGTGGTCGCTACTGAAATGAGTAGCGTCATTGGCAGGTGAAACACGCTTCTGCCAAACCACATTCGCCACGAAATTCCCCCGCCCAAATACCTCATCCATCAATACCTTCAGGTAATGCGCCTCGTTGTCGTCGATGGCGACCCAGATGCTGCCATCCTCGGCCAGCAAATCGCGCAGCAGCACCAGGCGCGGCCACATCATCGATAGCCACTGCGAATGCTCCAGCTTGTCGTCGTAGTGTTCGAAAGCGCTTTGCGTGTTGTACGGCGGATCGATGAAAACGCACTTCACCCGCCCGCGATAAAACGGCAGCAAGGCTTTGAGCGCCAGCAGGTTGTCGCCCTGAACCAGCAGGTTTTCCGCGTCGGCGTCGCCGTGCGCGGATTCAAATTGCAGCAAGTGGTAAGGCACCCCGGCGGCAGCGCGCTGCGCCTGGGCTTTGTTGACCCAATCGAGAAACGGCATGGAACTCCTTTATTTCACTTTTGGCCTCATCCTGCCCGGTATAGGCGTAGACCAGAATATTGGTGTCGAGAAAATAAGGTTTAGCGTTCATTCGCCTCATCCCGGTTGAAGGTATAGCCGGTTAGATCCAGTTTCAGCGCGCTTAACCGACCCTTAGCCGGTGTTTTCACAATCTGCCGCAACTGCGCCAAAGCCTCTTCAATGCTGGCCTGCTGCGGGGAAGGTGGAGGGGGCTGGCACTCCTTGCTCTCCAGAAATTGAACAAAATCGAGCACCTCTGCGATATGTGTCTCGCTCAGGTGTTCCAGCTTTTCGTCGATCTGTTGTTTCAGTGGCGCATTCATGCTGGCCTCGCTTTAATGTCGTCAGGAATTGGCAAATGTTAGAAACAGTACAAGGCTGCGGGATTTTAACGCACTCAATTGTGCACCGTTATTCGTATCGCTGCGCTCCGCACCGCGAGTCGGCGCAGGAAGGCCATTCTTGGGTAAAATCGGCAGGCTGAACGCCCGGCATTTCTGCCGTGTTGATACCCGATACTTACTGCACCGGAGTCCCGCCATGCCCCACTACCGTTCCCGCACCTCGACCCACGGCCGCAACATGGCCGGCGCTCGCGCCTTGTGGCGCGCTACCGGCATGAAGGACGGCGACTTCGACAAGCCGATCATCGCCGTCGTCAATTCCTTTACCCAGTTCGTGCCGGGTCACGTGCACCTCAAGGACATGGGGCAACTGGTCGCGGCGGAGATCGAGAAGGCCGGCGGCGTCGCCAAGGAATTCAACACGATCGCCATCGACGACGGCATCGCGATGGGGCACGACGGCATGCTCTATTCGCTGCCCTCGCGCGACCTGATCGCCGATTCGGTGGAATACATGGTCAACGCCCACTGCGCCGACGCGATGGTGTGTATCTCGAACTGCGACAAGATCACGCCCGGTATGCTGATGGCGGCGATGCGCGTCAATATTCCGACCATTTTTGTTTCCGGTGGTCCGATGGAGGCCGGCAAGGTGAAATGGGGCGGCAAGACGATTGCGGTCGATCTGGTCGACGCGATGGTCAAAGGCGGCGACAGCAACTGCTCGGACGAGGAAATCGACGCTTTTGAACGCTCCGCGTGCCCGACCTGCGGGTCGTGCTCGGGCATGTTCACGGCGAACTCGATGAACTGCCTGACCGAGGCGCTCGGTTTTTCGCTGCCGGGCAACGGCACCGTCGTCGCCACCCACGCCGACCGCAAGGAGCTTTTCCTCAAAGCCGGCCGGCAGATCGTCGAACTGTGCAAGCGTTATTACGCACACGACGACGCTTCGGTGCTGCCACGCGCCATCGGCAGTTTCAAGGCGTTCGAGAACGCGATGACGCTCGACGTGGCGATGGGCGGTTCGACCAACACGGTGCTGCACATCCTGGCCACCGCGCATGAAGGCGGCGTGAACTTCACGATGGCCGACATCGACCGCATCTCGCGCAAGGTTCCCTGCCTGGTCAAGGTGGCGCCGGCAACGCCGGACTACCACATCGAGGATGTACATCGCGCCGGCGGCATCTTCGGCATTCTCGGCGAACTCGACCGCGCCGGGCTGCTGCACCGCGACGTGCCGACCGTGCACGCCAAGACTTTGGGCGAAGCCATTTCGATGTGGGACGTAATTCGCGCGCACGATCTCAAGATCTCGGAGTTTTTCAAAGCGGCGCCCGGAGGCATTCCGACACAGACGGCGTTTTCGCAGAGCCGGCGTTATCCCGAACTGGATCTCGACCGAACGCACGGCTGTATCCGCGACAAAGCGAACGCTTACTCGCAGGAGGGCGGGCTGGCCGTGCTTTACGGCAACATCGCCGAGGACGGATGCATCGTCAAGACCGCCGGCGTGGACGAAAGCATCTGGACATTTTCCGGCCGCGCCCGCGTTTTCGAGAGCCAGGACGACGCCGTGCGCGCCATTCTGGGCGATGAAGTGACAGCCGGCGACGTGGTCGTGATCCGTTACGAGGGACCGAAGGGCGGCCCGGGCATGCAGGAGATGCTTTACCCGACTTCCTACCTGAAATCCAAGGGTCTGGGCAAAGTCTGCGCGCTGCTGACCGATGGCCGATTTTCCGGCGGAACCTCGGGCTTGTCGATCGGACACGCCTCGCCGGAAGCCGCCGAGGGTGGCGCCATCGGGCTGGTCGAGGAAGGCGACACGATAGAAATCGATATTCCGGGCCGCCGCATCAACCTGGCCGTCCCCGGCGACACCTTGTCCGCGCGGCGCGCGGCGATGAACCTGAAAGGCGAGAACGCCTGGCATCCGGGCGCGCGCGCGCGCGCCGTGTCGAAAGCGCTACAAGCTTACGCGCTGATGGCGACTTCTGCGGCGAAGGGCGCGGTGCGCGATATAGGCCAACTGCGGAACCGCTGAAGCACGAACCCGCCAACACGCATCGGGAGCAAGCGCTGTTGGGCTGCTTTTGGGCTGTCACGGGCTTTTCAAGGCGCTGAAAACGAAATATCATCCGCACGTTGCAAACCATCACACTTATTCGGAGCGAAAACAATGAAAGCGATTTACGTATCCTTGCTGGCGGTTGCCGGCATTTTGTCGGCCGGCGCCGTTCAGGCCGACGAGGCACTGGCCAAGGCCAAAAACTGTATGGCTTGCCACAACCTCGACAAAAAGGTGGTCGGCCCGGCTTACAAGGAAGTTGCCAAGAAGTATTCGGCGAAGGATGAAGCCAAACTGGTCGAGAAGGTGCTCAAGGGCGGCAAGGGTTCTTGGGGCGAAGTGCCGATGCCTCCCAACGCGGCGGTCAAGCCGGAAGAGGCAGCGAAGCTGGTCAAGTGGATTCTCAGCTTGAAGTAAGCGCGAGCCGCGAAGCAAACCGGCCTAGTGCCGGTTTTTTTTTGGCCGTAGCGGCAAGCGGGACAAGACGCTGGGGACAAGCCGTTTGCCGGGCATTTTGCGCTAGACAATCAAAGGCTTGGCGAGTATATTCGCGATCTCTACACCGGTCGCGCCGATTTGATCTCAACAGATTGCGGGCGCGTTAGAAATTCCGCTAAAGCGAGCCCGCACATGAGGAACCCGTCGAGCTTTGCGCCGATGGGTTTTTTGTTTTTTGCGCCGCTGTCTGTAGATTTTGCTTCGGGCACGGCTCATTACGTTTGAGGACGACACCATGCAGCCAGACCGCTCAATCGAACTCCAGGCCATACTCGCCCGGCGCGTTCTCGTTCTCGACGGCGCGATGGGAACCATGATCCAGCGGCACGGGCTGAAGGAAGCGGATTACCGGGGCGAGCGCTTCAAGGCGCATACGCACGACCTGAAGGGCAACAACGACCTGTTGCTGCTGACCCGGCCGGACATCATTCGCGGCATACATGCCGAGTATCTGTCGGCCGGAGCGGACATTCTGGAGACCAATACCTTCAATGCGACGGCCATTTCGCAGGCCGACTACAAGCTTGAGCCCATCGTTTACGAGCTGAATGTTGCCGGAGCAAAACTGGCGCGCGAAGTGTGCGACGAGGTTTCTGCCCAGGAGCCGGCCAAGCCGCGCTTTGTCGCCGGCGTGCTCGGCCCGACCTCGCGCACGGCGTCGATCTCGCCGGACGTGAATGATCCGGGCTATCGCAACACCAGCTTCGACGAACTGGTCGAGACGTATAGCGAGGCCATTCGCGGCCTGTGCGATGGCGGAGCGGACATGCTGCTCGTCGAAACGGTATTCGACACGCTCAACGCCAAGGCCGCGCTGTTTTCGATCGAGCAATATTTTGAAAAAATTTGCCGGGAGGGGGGTAACCGGTTGCCGGTAATGATCTCGGGGACGATCACCGACGCCTCGGGGCGGACGCTTTCCGGGCAGACGGCAGAGGCTTTCTGGAATTCGCTGAACCACATCCGCCCGCTCTCCTTTGGCCTGAACTGCGCGCTGGGCGCACGGGAGTTGCGCCAATACGTCGAGGAGTTGTCGCGCATTTGCGGCTGCTATATTTCGGCGCACCCGAATGCCGGGCTGCCCAACGCCTTCGGCGGCTACGACGAGACTCCCGAGCAACTGGCGGATGAAGTCGCGGATTGGGCGAAGCTGGGTTTCGTGAATATCGTCGGCGGCTGTTGCGGCACTTCGCCCGACCACATCGCGGCCATCGCCCGGCGGGTTGCCGGAGTCAAGCCGCGCGCCGTCCCCAGCGTCGAAAAGAAGCTTCGCCTGGCCGGGCTCGAGCCGTTCAACGTGGGTAAGGACTCGCTGTTTGTGAACGTCGGCGAGCGGACTAATGTCACGGGTTCCAAGGCCTTCGCGCGCATGGTTCTGGAAGGACGTTTCGACGACGCCCTGGCGGTCGCCCGCCAGCAAGTGGAAAACGGGGCGCAGATCATCGACATCAATATGGACGAAGCGATGCTCGATTCGGAAGCGGCGATAGACCGCTTTCTGAAACTGATCGCTTCAGAGCCGGATATTTCGCGCGTTCCCATCATGATCGATTCTTCAAAGTGGGAAGTCATCGAGGCCGGGTTAAAGTGCATCCAGGGCAAAGGGATCGTCAACTCGATTTCGATGAAGGAGGGCGAGCGGCCGTTCCTGCTGCACGCGAAGCTGGCGCGGCGTTATGGGGCGGCGGTCGTGGTCATGGCGTTCGACGAAGCCGGGCAGGCCGACACCTACGCGCGCAAGACCGAAATTTGCAAGCGCGCCTACGATTTGCTGGTCGCCGATGTCGAAAATGGCGGTGCCGGTTTTCCGCCCGAAGACATCATCTTCGACCCGAATATTTTCGCCATCGCCACCGGTATCGAAGAGCACAACAACTATGCCGTGGACTTCATCGAGGCTTGCCGCTGGATTCGCGCCAAGCTGCCATACGCGCAGATTTCCGGCGGCGTTTCCAATGTTTCGTTCAGTTTCCGGGGCAACGACCCGGTACGCGAGGCGATTCACACCGTTTTTCTCTACCACGCCGTGCAGGCCGGGCTGTCGATGGGCATCGTCAATGCCGGCATGCTCGGCGTTTATAGCGATCTCGATCCCGCGCTGCGCCAGAAGGTCGAGGATGTGGTGCTCAACCGCGCTTCCGACGCGGGCGAAGCGCTGGTCGAATTCGCCCAGACGGTAAAAGAAGGGAAGGCGAAAGACCGGGAGAGCGGCCCGGATCTTACGTGGCGGACGCTGCCGGTGGAGGCGCGCCTTTCGCACGCGCTGGTAAAAGGGCTCACCGATTTTGTCGTAGCCGATACGGAAGAGTGCCGCGCGGCGCTGGAGGCGGCGGGCAAGCCGCCGATTTCGGTTATCGAGGGACCCTTGATGAACGGCATGAACGCTGTCGGCGATCTTTTTGGCGCCGGCAAAATGTTTCTGCCACAAGTCGTTAAATCGGCCCGGGTGATGAAGCAGGCGGTCGCGCACCTGATACCTTACATCGAGGCCGAGAAGCTGCGCACCGGTGCGGCGAGCAAGGGCAGGATCGTCATCGCCACGGTAAAGGGCGATGTTCATGACATAGGCAAAAACATCGTCGGCGTGGTGCTCGGCTGCAACGGCTACGACGTGGTAGACCTTGGGGTTATGGTGTCCTGCGACAAGATCCTGCATGCGGCGAGAGAGCATGGCGCGCAGGCGATCGGGCTTTCCGGGCTGATTACGCCGTCGCTGGAGGAAATGAGCCATGTTGCCGGCGAAATGGAGCGCCTGGGATTCGGTGCGGGAGAGGCCATCCCGCTGCTGATCGGCGGCGCGACCACCAGCCGCGCGCACACGGCGATCAAGATCGCGCCGAACTATAGCGGGCCGGTGGTCTATGTGCCGGACGCATCGCGCGCCGTCGGCGTGGTTACGAAGCTGTTGTCCATCGACAACGCGGCAGGCTACAAGGCCGAACTCGCGGCCGACTACCGGAAGGTGCGCGACCAGCACGCCAGCAAGAAAGGGGTCAGCCTGGTCTCGCTCGACGCTGCGCGGAACAACCGTTTTTCGTGGAACAGCGATCCGGCTTATGTCCCCGCAGCGCCGCGAAAGCCCGGGCTGCACGTAACTCGGGACGTCGATCTGGCGACGCTGGCGGAATATATCGACTGGGCGCCTTTTTTCCAGACTTGGGATCTGGCCGGCAGCTTTCCGAAGATTCTCGACGACGCAACGGTAGGCGAGGCCGCTCGCTCGGTGTTTCTCGACGGCAAGGCGATGCTCGAAGAGCTGATCGGTGATCGGTGGATTTCGGCAAATGCCGTTTTCGGTCTTTTTCCGGCCAACGCGATCGGCGACGACATCGAGATTTACACCGACGAAGCGCGATCCCGTCCGGCGATGACCTGGCGCAACCTTCGCCAGCAACACGAACGCCCCTCCGGCAAGCCGCATTATTGTTTGAGCGATTTTGTCTCCGATAAGTCGGTACCGGACTGGATCGGCGTATTCGCGGTCAGCGCCGGGCTGGGAATCGAGAGCAAGCTTGCCGAGTTCGAGGCGGCTCACGACGACTATCGCGCGATCATGCTCAAGTCGCTCGCCGACCGTTTGGCCGAAGCCTGCGCGGAGTGGTTACACGCAGAGGTGCGCAGAAATTATTGGGGTTACGCGGCGGATGAGGCGTTGGGCGTCGATGCGCTAGTCCGCGAGGAATATCGGGGCATCCGCCCCGCGCCCGGTTATCCGGCATGCCCGGACCATACCGTGAAGGGGGCGCTCTTCGCGCTGCTGGATGCGCCAGGCAACGCCGGTATGGGCATCACCGACAGCTTTGCGATGACTCCGGCGGCATCCGTTGCCGGCTTTTATCTGGCGCATCCGGGTGCGCGCTATTTCGCGGTCAGCAAAATCGGGCGCGACCAGCTCGACGATTGGGGCAAGCGTTCCGGCATGGCCGCGACCGAAGCGGAGCGTTGGCTGGCGCCCGTCTTATGAGTTTGTCCCCGTTTTTGGCGTAGACCGAGCGCGCCCCGTTTCCATTTACGCGCCCGTTTTTTTGTCAATTTTTTATCTGGATCGGTTAAGCGGTGGCAGAATGACGGTATGGTCATGGGCAACCGGGGAATATCATGAGCAAGTTTCAGCGCATCGCCGTCATCGACGATAGTGCCCCGCAGCGGCTGATTTTGGCGAAGCTGCTGGGGAGTGATCACGAAATTCTGGAATTCGCTTCGGGCGAGGCGTTTCTCGCTTCGGCGCAGACGGTCGACGCGGTGTTGCTCGATATTGAGATGCCCGGGCTGAACGGCTACCAGATCTGTCAGCGACTCAGGCAAACCGAGCCTGACCGGCGTACTCCGGTCATCTTTGTATCGGCGCACGATTCCCCGCCCGAGCGTGTGGCGGCTTACGAAGCGGGCGGGGACGACTTCGTCACCAAGCCGATTTCTGCCAGCGAACTCCGACATAAGGTGGCTACGGCGCTAGGGGTTCAGGCGCGCATGCGGGATCTGTACGCCCAGTCGTCGACGGCGCGGCAGGTCGCGTTCACCGCGATGACCAGCATGGGTGATCTCGGGGCTATTATCGAGTTCATGCGACAAACGGCAGGGAGTCGGGACTACGCGAGCCTGGCGAACGATCTGGTTGGCGCGATGACCGCATGGGGGCTGCAAGGGGCGGTTCAGGTGCGCTGCATTTCCGGTGTGTTCAACCGCACGGCCGGCGAGCATGCCTCCCCTTTGCAGGCGTCGGTGATGGAAAACGTGCGCGATATGGGACGTATATTTGAAATGGGGTCGTGCGCGGTCGTCAACTTTTCCCATGTCTCGCTTCTGGTTCAAAACCTTCCGAGCGACGATGCGGACAAAGTCGGGCGGTTGCGCGATCATCTCGCTTTGCTGGGCGAAAGTGCCGATGCGCGCGTCTCCGCGCTCGACGCGGTCAAGAGACAAAACGAACAGCGGCTGGAGATATTGGATACGCTGCAAGAACTCCGTAATCTGGTGCAGAATTTGACCCAGAGAGCGGAAGACAACCATACCGCAACCCAGAACCGGGTCGTCGAACTGCTCGATGCGGTTCAGCGCTCGCTGTCCAATTTGGGCTTGACCGAGATTCAGGAAGACTACGTCCGCGAAATGGTACGGGCCGGCAAGGACGATCTCCTCAACTGTTTCGAGGAGGCGCAATTGATTGAGCAGGAGTTCGGAGGCATATTCTTGCGTTTGCGTAAACTCTCGGCATCGCCCGACCGAAGCGGGAGCGGGCATGCGGATGCGGGCGATGGTTTTTGAAAGAAATGTCGAGCTTCGCTCGCTCAATACGCTCGCGCTTCCGGCGATCGCCGCAAGACTGGTCACGATTGTTGCCGCCAGACAATTGCCCGAACTGCGAAGATACGCCGAGTTTCAAGCGCGGCGCCGCCTGGTTCTTGGCGGGGGCAGCAACGTCGTGCTTACGGGCGATTTTGACGGACTTGTGCTTCGCGTGGCGATGGCGGGGCGCCATTTGGCCGGTGAAGATGCCGATGCGTGGTACGTTCGATCTTATGCCGGCGAGAACTGGCATGAATTTGTCTCCTGGACATTGCAACAAGGATGGCCCGGACTGGAAAACCTTTCGCTGATTCCGGGCACGGTCGGGGCTGCGCCGGTGCAAAATATCGGCGCCTACGGCCTCGAACTCGGCGAGCGCCTGCATTCCTTGGAAGCCTACGATCTTGTTGGCGGAGAGCTTGTCGGGTTCGATCGCGCCAGCTGCCGTTTTGGCTACCGCGACAGCCGCTTCAAGCAAGAGGGCTGGCACCTCCAAGGACGGTACGTCGTGGTCAGCGTAACTTTTCGGCTCCCCAAAAACTGGTTGCCCGTGATTCACTATGCGGAGCTGGGCGCGGAGTTGGAAGGTCTCGGAATCAAGTCGCCAAACGCCCGGCAGATTGCCGACGCCGTTATGGCCATCCGCCGCCGGAAGCTCCCCGATCCCGCGCTGATCCCCAATGCGGGGAGTTTTTTTCAAAATCCGGTGGTCGATCTTTCGACGGCAAACAGACTTTCGGCCTTGCATTCGGACTTGCCCCGCCACGCACAGGGAGACGGGCTGGTCAAACTCGCTGCCGGGTGGCTGATCGAGCGGGCGGGGTGGAAGGGACGGGATCTCGGGGCGGCGGGGATGTTCGAGAAACAAGCGCTCGTGCTGGTCAATCGGGGTGTCGCCTGCGGGCGGGACGTTCTCGCCCTCGCCCAGGCGGTTCAGGCCGATGTCAAAAAGCGCTTCGGCGTTGTCCTGAAACCCGAACCCGTCTTTGTGTAGTTTTTTCGCATTCGCTTCACACATCGGCAAGCGGTTCGGTCAAAAATCCTTCTCCGCTTGCCACATCACAAAGCCACCCGCATCCCGCGTCCGTTCCAGCAGCTCGATGATAGGGTAAGCACGCTGCGCCAAACCGATGTCGGCGGCTTTCGGATCGTCTTCATCGTCTTCCCGAACGCGCGCTTTCCGGGGGTCAGTCTTCTCGGCGACCACGGAACGGCGCAGTTTTTCTATTGCGTCAGGCAACTGCTCCCCGGTAAAAACACCGCGTGCGGTACACTGTTTCCCGACAAGCTCGAACAAGCGTCGGGCGATTTCGGCGAACATTTGGATCTCTCCGGACGTACTTGAAGTTAAGGTGACCAGCATGGCTTGTGTTCCGAATCGTGTTCCTCCGGACTCGCTTCCCCTTTGGCATCGGGGAGAACGGCGAACCGGGGATGGAAATACGTAGGCTTGCGTCCCGTGGCGACTGTTCGGTAGCGGGCGCTCGGCGTCACGTTGATCGACGAATTGTGGGCGCCGGCACCAAGCTGCATGCTGGAGTATTTTGGCCGACTTGACAACTGCCTTCCGTGTGCGTGTCTTTGGAGGCGGGCTTATTCGACGGCAATTTGGGGGTAGGGGATGTTGAGGATCGGGATTGACCTGGGAGGCACCAAGATCGAAATCGCCGTGCTTGGGGAGGGCGGATGCATCCTTATTAGGCGACGGGTCGCGACCCCCCAAGATGACTACATGGGTATTGTGGCAGCCATTTCCCGGCTCGTGGAGTCGGTCGAGAACGACTTGGGAAGGCGGTGTAGTGTCGGCGTGGGGATTCCGGGAAGCGAATCGGCTGCCACCGGAACGATCAAGAACGCCAACTCGACGTGCCTGATCGGCAAGCCGTTGCGGCGCGACCTCCAGACTTTGCTGCAGCGGGAAGTTCGTATGTCCAACGACGCCAACTGCTTTGCTCTTTCCGAAGCGGTCGACGGCAGCGGCGAGGGAGCTTCTGTCGTGTTCGGGGTCATTCTTGGCACCGGCGTTGGAGGTGGCATCATCGTTCGGCAGCAGGTCATTACCGGCATCAACCGTATTGCCGGAGAGTGGGGCCACAATCCGCTTCCGGCGATGGAGGAGGAGGGACACCCGCCGGCAGCCTGTTACTGCGGACGCATTGGCTGTATCGAAACATGGCTTTCCGGCCCCGGGCTCGCCGATGACCACCGGCGCAACGGCGGGGGGACGTTCGACCCGGCGGAGATATCCGCCATGGCCGAGAAGGGAGACTTGCTCTGCGCGGCGACGCTCGAACGCTACGAGCGACGCCTGGCTAAAGCCTTGGCGTCAGTTATCAACATCCTCGACCCCGAAGTGATCGTTCTCGGTGGCGGGTTATCGAACCTCGACCGGCTTTACGCCAATGTGCCGAAACTCTGGAGGCGCCACGTATTTTCCGATACGGTCGAAACCCGTCTGGTGCGTCATCGACACGGCGATTCTTCGGGTGTGCGTGGCGCGGCCTGGCTCTGGCAGGAGGCGTGAGATGACGGGCAGACCGACTTCCGCTGTTTCACGTGAAACCGATCAGCACTCAGCCCACCAGACCGCACCCGTGCTGTGGCTAAGACTATTCCTTCCCTTTGCGGGCGCATATTTTTTGTCCTACCTCTACCGGACGGCAAATGCCGTCATCGGCCCCGCCCTGACCGACGAGCTGGCGCTTGGCGCGGGCAGTCTCGGTCTCCTGACCAGCGCGTTTTTTCTCACCTTCGCGGCCGCCCAACTGCCGCTTGGCATGCTGCTCGACCGCTTTGGAGCGCGGCGCGTCGAGTCCGGGCTGCTCCTGATCGCCGCCTGCGGCGCGACCTTTTTTGGTATGGGTCATTGTATTTCGGATTTGGCGATCGGGCGCGGATTGATCGGTCTGGGCGCTTCGGCGTGCCTGATGGCTGCCTTCAAAGCTTTTTCCCTCTGGTTTCCGCCAGAACGGCAGGCCTCGCTGACCGGCTGGATCATGACCTCGGGCGGGCTTGGCGCTTTGGCCGCAACCGCGCCGCTCGAAGCGGCACTACGTGTTACGGGCTGGCGAGACATATTTTTTGGCCTCGCCTTTCTTACGCTGGTTGTCGCATTTTGGCTGTTCCTCAGTGTCCCGGAGAAAACTGGAAACGCGCAACCCGAACCGCTTTTCGCGCAGTGGCAGGGGGTTAAACAGATCTTTTCGAGCGCCCATTTCTGGCGCTTTGCGCCGCTTGGGCTTTCAATTACGGGCGGGTTCATGGCCATCCAGAGCCTGTGGTCGATTTCCTGGCTGATGCGGGTCAACGCTTACTCGCGCGCTACCGCCGCCGAGCACCTCGCCGCCATGAGCGTCGCCATGCTCGTTACCTACATGCTTATCGGTCTGCTCGCCACTTGGCTGGCGCGCCGGGGGATCAAGCCGATACGGTTGCTCGCCGGTGCGCTCGGCCTTTCTCTTCTGACGCTGGGTGTGATTGTTACGCAGTCTTTCAGCCAGACCTATTTGCTGTGGATCGCCTATGGGATTTTTTCCAGTTTCGGTACGCTGTCCTATTCGCTCGCCGCAAGCGGCTTCCCGAGCGCTCTTTCCGGGAGAGCCAACACGGCTTTCAATTTGATGGTTTTTGCCGGTGCCTTCGCTGTCCAGTGGACGATTGGCGTGTTGATCGAACTGTTCGAGTCCCAAGGCCAAAACCCCGCGAACGCCCACCGGGCGGCTTTGCTCGGCCTTCTGGGAGTACAGGTAGCGGCGTACCTGTGGTTCTGTTTCGCGCCGCGAAAGCGCTAGCGTCTCAGAATTCGAGCGGGTCGACTTCCAGATGCCAACGCAGGCGCGAGGGCGCCTTTATCCCGGCGACGGCGGCCCGCCACTCGCCGAGAAAGGCTTGCAGAACCCGTCTTGACGGCGACTCGACAAGCAGTTGCCCGCGCTCGAAGCCCGCCTTTCGGGCGAGACGCATGGGCACCGGGTCGTAGAGCGTCACGCCGATACGGGCATCGTCTGCCTGTTTGCAAGCGCGGGCGGCCGAGAGGAAGCCCAGCGCTTGAGCCATCTCCGGTGCTTCGGCGCGTAGCATCGCCTGATAAGCGTAGGGGGGGAACCCGGCCAGTTGGCGCTCCCTCAGCAGCTCTGCCGCATAGGCCGGATAGTCATGTTTGACCAAGGCCGCGTAAAGCGGATGGTCGGGAAACTGGGTTTGCACCAAGACCTCACCGGCCAGTTCGGCGCGGCCAGAACGTCCGGCAACTTGCATCAGTTGCGCAAATAGACGCTCCGGCGCACGCCAGTCGGCGGCAAACAGCGCCGCGTCAGCGCCAATCACACCCACCAGAGTCAGCCTCGGAAAATCGTGTCCCTTCGCCAGCATTTGGGTTCCGACGAGAATATCGGCCTCGCCCGCGTATATTTTCTCGACCAGAGCCTCCCACTGCTTCCGGCTTTTTGCCGAATCGCGGTCTACGCGCAAAATGCGGGCTTCCGGGAACCGCTCGGCAAGATTGGCTTCAAGCCGCTGGGTGCCCCGCCCGAAAGGATGAATATCCTGGTTGCCGCAGGTTGGACAAAGAGTCGGAACCCCACTCTCGAAACCGCAGTGGTGGCAGCGCAAGCGCCGGTCGGCAAGATGCAATACCAGATTGGCGGCACAGCGCTGGCAGCGCGAAATCCAGCCACATGCGGCACATGCCAGTACCGGCGCGTAGCCGCGGCGATTGAGAAAGACCAGGCTCTGCTCGCCACGCGCCAGGCGTTTTTCGATGGCCATCAACAGCGCCCCCGACAATCCGTCCTGTAATTTCTCGCTACGGGTATCGATGCGCTGAACGGCGGGAAGGCGCGCGTTTTCCACCGCCCGCCGACGCAGCGAAACAAGGGTGTAGCGGTTGGGCGTACCGTGGTCGGTGGCGTTCGCCCAGCTTTCCAAAGACGGGGTCGCTGAACCGAGAATGATCGGCACCCCGCGTTCGTGGGCTCGGAAAACGGCGACATCACGTGCCGAGTAACGCATCCCATCCTGCTGCTTGAAGGAAGAGTCGTGCTCTTCATCGACCACAATCAGCCCAAGATCCGGCAGCGGCGTGAATACCGCTAGCCGGGTGCCCAGGACGACGCGCGCGCGCCCTTCGAACGCGGCGCGCCAGTTTCGGGTGCGCGCCGCCTCGCTCAACTCGCTGTGTAAACTGACCAGCCCGGCTGCGGGAAACCGGGCGGCAACACGGGATTCGAGCTGCGGGGTCAGATTGATCTCCGGCACCAGTAACAATGCCTGCTTACCGGCGTTCAACGCACGGTCGACCAAACGCAGATAGATCTCGGTCTTGCCGCTACCGGTCACCCCGTGTAACAGGTAGGCGCAAAAGCCACCCCCAGCGTTCCCGATAGCGCCAAGCGCATTCTCTTGCTCGACAGTAAGCTCCGGGGGGACTTGCGCTACGATCTCCGGTTCGCGCCGGCGGATGGTTCGAGCCTTTGGCGGATCGACGCGGCGCAGACCTGCAGGCAGCGTGGACAACATCACTTCGCCGAGCGGCGCATGGTAATACGACGCGCAAAATTCGGTCAGGCGAAACCAGTCGGCGGGCAGCGCCGGCAGATCGCGCAGGATGCTATCGACCGCCTTGAGCTGGCCGACAGGCAAATCGCTCGCTTCCGGTAGGGCGACGATGATGCCCGACTTCACCCCTTTGCCAAAGGACACAACAACCCGCCGCCCTATGTCTGCGGCCGAAATTTTCAGGTGCTCGGAAGCGAGGTAATCGAAAAATCGGTCAAGAGGAAGATTAAGCGCGACGCGGACGATGTGCATCTACCGAGGGTTCCACGAATAGCCGGGGCGAGCTGACCAATCAGCTCGCCCAGTTTCTGCAAATCGCTCCCAAGTCACTCACCTGTCAATGCTTTCCGGGTTGTCCACAAATTCTGTGGGTAAGTCTGTTGATAAAGTGCAAATCAGGCATCCGAAACCACGTCGACAAAAGCATTCATGACTCTGCCACAAAATAAGGCACAAATTTTACGCTTTAAAATCAACAAGCTAAATATACACTACTGATTTATAAGGAAGTTGTGACGATTCTACGACAAAAAAACCGGTTCTGTGCATAAGTCAACTCTTAACTAGACTCATTGTGGCTTCTTGTCGCAGCGTTCTGCTGTAGTCGTGCACCGTATCGACCAAGGCCGTAACGTGCTCGGGAGGGGTAAATTGCGAGATGCCATGCCCGAGGTTGAACACATGGCCCGTATCGCCAGGCCCGTAGCTGTCCAGAACCTTCTTCGCTTCTGCGGCGATCTTCTCGGGGGAAGCGAACAGTACGTTGGGGTCAAGATTGCCTTGCAAAGACACCCGGTGACCCACCCGCCGACGCGCTTCCCCGATATCTATCGTCCAGTCCAGACCCACGGCGTCACAACCGATGCCGGCAATCGACTCAAGCCAAAGGCCGCCGCCTTTGGTAAATACAATCGACGGAATCCGCTCGCCGTCCTTCTCCTTTATCAGACCGGCGACAATACGCTGCATATACTGTAGCGAAAACTCCTGATAGGCCGCCGCAGAAAGCCCGCCGCCCCAGGAATCAAAAATCATTACCGCCTGCGCGCCCGACTCTATTTGTGCGTTCAGGTACGCCGTTACCGCGTCTGCCGTCACCGCAAGAATCCGGTGCAGCAAATCGGGGCGGTCGTAAAGCATCGTCTTGACCCGACGATAATCGCTGCTCGAAGCTCCTTCAACCATATAGCAGGCGAGCGTGTAGGGGCTTCCCGAAAATCCGATCAACGGCACCGAATCATCGAGCGCCCGCCGGATCTCGGAAACGCCGTCCATCACGTAGCGCAAGTGATCCCACGGATCGGGTGCGGCCAGATCGCGGATTGCCCATTCCTCGGTCAATGGGCGCTCGAATTTCGGCCCTTCGCCTTCGGTAAAGTAAAGGCCGAGACCCATTGCATCCGGCACGGTCAAAATGTCCGAAAACAGGATTGCCGCGTCCAGATCGTAGCGGGAAAGCGGCTGCAACGTCACCTCGCAAGCTAGGGTCGGCGACTTGCATAACTGCAGGAAGCTGCCCGCCCGTTTGCGCGTTTCGCAATATTCGGGCAAATAGCGCCCCGCCTGACGCATCAGCCACAGGGGCGTATGGTCGGTCGGCTCTTTAAGCAAGGCGCGCAAAAAATTGTCGTTGCGTGGTCGGGTCACGTAAGGCTCCGCCAATAAGCAGGAAAGCGGGGATTATCCCGCGTTCCTCCCAGCGACGCCACCGGCAAACGGCTAGCGCCTCCAAAAATAGGGGGTGAAAAGCACAAACAGCGAAAATATTTCCAGCCGTCCAGCGAGCATCGCCAACGAACAGATCCATGTCTGGAAATCGCTCAACGCCTGATAGTTTTGTGCTGGCCCGACAACGTTCAAGCCCGGCCCGGCATTGTTGATGCACGCGATAATGGCCGTGAACGCTGAAATGAAGTCCAGGCCGCTGGCCACCAAGAAGAATGTGAGTTCACCAACCGTCAACGCATAGAGAAATATGAAGCCGAGAACCGCGCCGGCAATGCTCGAAGGAATCGGCATGCCGCCGACACGAATCGGGTTGACCACCGTCGGGTGAATCAGCTTTTGTAGTTCGCGCAGACCCTGTTGACTGAGAATCAGCGTACGGATCATCTTGATTCCGCCGCCGGTCGACCCGGATGAAACCGCTATGCACGACAGAAACAACATCCACAACGGGACAAAGATAGGCCATTTGTCGTAATCGACGCTAGCAAACCCGCAGTCGGTGGCAATCGACACCAGGTTGAAAGCGACGTGGCGCAGAGCCGTCAGCCACTCCTGATAGGTCTCCATCGCCCACAGATAGGTCGTGCAAACAAGCGTGCTCGAAACGATCAAAGCGACGAAAGCCTTCGCCTCGGCATCGCCCCAATAGGCGCGTAGCGAGCGTCCGCGCAAGGCGACGAAATGAGTTGCGAAATTGATGCCGGCCAGCATCATGAAAAATATCAGCACAGCCTCGATAGCCGGGGAATCAAACTGACCGACGCTCGCGTCGTAGGTTGAGAACCCGCCTAAGGACAAAGCGGCAAAAGCGTGACAAATCGCGTCCAGCCAGGTCATTCCGACGAGCTTCAGACTGAGGGTACACGCTGCGGTGATGCCGAAATACACGAGCCATAGCGCCTTGGCGGTACTCGCGATGCGCGGCGTTAGCTTGGAGTCCTTCATCGGGCCGGGTGTTTCCGCTTTGTACAACTGCATCCCCCCGACGCCGAGAAGCGGGAGAATGGCGACCGCCAGCACGATGATGCCCATGCCCCCGAGCCAATTAAGCTCATGCCGCCAGATATTGACCGCCGGCGGCAAATGTTCCAGCCCGGTGAGCACGGTTGCGCCCGTCGTCGTCAGGCCAGACATCGTTTCAAAAAATGCATCCGTGAAGGACAGGTTGGGGATTGTCATCATCAGCGGAGCGGTTGCGATCGCCGCCATCATCACCCACGCCAGCGTCACCAGCAAGAAGCCGTCGCGTGGCTGCAATTCGCGCTTGAAGCGGCGGGTCGGCCACCATAACCCTGCGCCGACCGCCACGCAGAACGCCAAAGCGCCGAGAAATCTGGACGCCGTGCCGTCCTGATAAATAAGGCTGGTCGCAATCGGCATCAGGTAGGTTGCGCCGAAAAAAACAAGCATCATCCCCGTGACATGGAGAATCGGGAACAGGCGGTATCTCACAGAAACCCCACGCCAACCTGAAAGAGCTGCTCGACCCTCTTGACGACTTTCCGGTTGAGACAGAACACGATTACGTGGTCGTCGGAGCGGATGACCTCATCCTTGTGGGCAATCACCACATGCCCTTTGCGTTTTTGCATGACCATGCCCCGGTAGCCGATGTCTTCCACACTGTCCAGGTCGCGCACGATAGCCGCGATGATCGCACCTTCGATGGGCGGCAAGTCGCCAATCCGCCTGCCGACCGCACGGGAAGTCCGCTCGTCTCCGTGCGCGACAATCTCCAGAGCCTCGGCCGCGCCGCGCCGCAGACTGTGTACCTGGGCCACATCGCCGCGCCGCACATGCGCCAGTAGAGAGCCGATAGACACCTGCGCCGGCGAAATCGCAATGTCGATCGGCCCGCCCTGCACCAGATCGGCGTAAGCGCGCCGGTTGATAAGGGCGACCACCCGCCCGCAACCCAACCTTTTGGCCAGAGATGCGGCCATGATATTGTTTTCGTCGTCGTTGGTCAGCGCCAGAAAGAGATCCATTTCTTCGATGGCCTCCTGCTGGAGCAGGTCTTCGTCGGTCGCGTCGCCGTTCAGCACCAGAACCGACTGCGCGGTATTGGCGATCACCTCGGCGCGCGGCCGGTTGGATTCGACCAGCTTGACCTCGTAACCGTTCTCCAGCGCCAGCGCCACGCGCAAGCCGATGTTTCCGCCACCGGCGATCATGACACGCCGCACCGGAGTCATCATCCGGCGCATTTCACGCATCACCGGGCGAATATGTTCGTCCGCCGCCAGAACGAACACCTCGTCGCCATCCTCGATCACCGTATCTCCGGTGGGGGTGACCGGCCGGTCGCGCCTGAAAATCGCCGCGATACGCGCGTCGACCTCGCCGCCCAGATGGCCGCGCATCTCCTTGATCGGCCTCCCGACCATTAGCCCTCCCGCAAAGGCGCGGACGGCAATCAGAGCCACCCGCCCGCAAGCAAAGGACAGAACCTGCAATGCCTCGGGAAACTCGATCAGCCTGGCGATATAGTCGGTGATGACCTGTTCGGGGCAAAGCGCGAAGTCGACAGCAAAATTTTCCGGCGACAGCAAAGTCTCGCTATCCAGAAAATCGCTGGAACGCAGCCGCGCAATTCGCGTCGGGACGTTGAAGATGCTGTGCGCGACCTTGCACGCCACCAGATTCGTCTGATCGCTCTGCGTTACGGCGATCAACAGATCCGCGTCGTCCAGCCCGGCGTCACGCAGTATCGAGGGATGCGAAGCGTTGCCGTTCACCGTGCGCAAATCGAGCCGGTCTTGCAGGAACTGCAAGCGCGCAGGGTCGGTATCCACCACAGTGATGTCGTTTTCCTCGGACACGAGGCTCTCCGCGACGCTCGCGCCGACCTGACCGGCACCCAGGATTACGACTTTCATTCAACCTCCCCGACAAATCGTTGCCTGCCTCCGGTTCGCGGTGGCCTATTCCCCGGCCATCCCACGCTTATCGCGGGCCAATTCTATTCGCCGCGCTTTCCGAGATTGAGGCCGAGCTGTTTCAGTTTGCGATAGAGATGCGTCCGCTCCAAACCGGTCTTCTCAGCGACGCGAGTCATGTTGCCCTGTTCCCGGCGCAAGTGGTGCTCGAAGTACAGCCGCTCGAAAGCCTCGCGCGCCTCGCGCAGCGATTGGTCGAATAGCGGTAGCGCGGGCGGCGGGCTGGCCGCCACCTCGCCCGAATCGCGTTGCAGCACGCGCGCTACATCGTCAGCGCTCACTTCGTCCTCAAGCGCTGATAGCGCCAGGTTTTTTACGGTAGCCAGCAGCTCGGCCCACTCTCCCGGCCAAGCGTGCATACGCAAAGCGTTGAGCGCGCCGCTCGATAGGTGGCGCAACGGGATTTCGCCGCGCTCGGCGAGGTGCGTCAACACCAGCGCCGCGATCTCCGGCACCTCGTCCGCATGGCCGGCGAGCTGCGGGAGCGCGACCCAGACCTCGCCAAGACGGGAAACTAACCCGGCATCCCAGCCCGCCTCCGCGAGCGCCGCAAGCGGTCGAGTGGACGCCGCAACCAGCTGCAACGAGTGCCGTTCCAGCCGCTCCAGCGCAAACACGAGATTCATTTGCTGCAGCTTGCCGAACAACATCAGATCCGAGATAAACAGGATGCCGCCCTCGGCGTTCTGCAACATCTCCTGCGTGAGCGGCGCGCTCGAAGCGGAGAGATCCAGCCAGGGCGTATGCGGCGTTTGTAGCGTGCGGGCGCAAATCTCCGCGATACTCCCGGACGCGCTTTTGAGCAGCAGTACAGGATTCTTCGCGGCAGCCTGCTCAAGACGCTTCTTCAAATCCTTCAGCAGCGGCGATCTCGAAAATGCATCGAGCGTAAGCGGTGCCTTCTGCGGCGCGGATTCATGCTTGAGCGCCTTCTTGACCGTCCCCAACAGCTTTTGCAGGGCAATCGGCTTTTCCAGAAAGTCGATGGCGCCAATGCGTGTCGCTTCGACTGCCGTGTCTATGGTGCCGTGCCCAGACATCATCACTACCGGCATCGTCAGAAAACCGGATGCCGACCATTCCTTAAGCAGCGAAACACCGTCCGTATCCGGCATCCAGATATCGAGCAAAACGAGGTCGGGCCGCCTTTCGCCCCGCAGTTTTCGGGCGGTGGCGGCGTTCTCGGCGAGCCAGACGGTATGTCCCTCGTCGGCAAGAATCTCGTAGAGCAGCTCGCGGATGCCAACTTCGTCATCGACGACCAGTATTTGCGCCATGATTAAGCCTCTGTGGGAGGAACGGTTAAGGGTGCGGATGCCGTCGGTGCCGGTGCCAGCGGCAGCCGGATGCTGACCTCGGCGCCATGCGGCTGCCGGTTGGTGATGTTGATGCGTCCATGATGCTCGTCGACAATTTTTTTGACGATCGCCAACCCTAGCCCGGTACCCCGCGCCTTGGTCGTTACGTAGGGTTCAAAAACATGCGCCACGATTTCCGGCGGAAAACCGGGACCGTCGTCGCAAATGCACAGCTCCGCCTGCCCGTCTACCTGTCGCGAAACGATTCCGATCCTCGGAGACTCCGCACTTTCCTGAGCGTCCTCGGCATTGCGCAACAAGTTGTGCACAATCTGCCGCAACTGCGTGGCGTCGCCCCACACCAGGGGCAAACCCGGAACAAAATCGACAACGATTTTCGCTCTCGACGTTTCGTACAGTCCCAATACCTCGCCGACAAGTGCGTTCAGATCGAGCGCGGCGAGTTCGGGCGCCGGCATGCGCGCGTAGTCGGAAAAGTCGTCAACCATGTGCTTCATCGCCTGCACCTGGTTGATAATCGTCTGCGTTGACCGATTCAGCATCTCGACATCGCTGCCGCCGAGCTTTTCGACAAGCTTCAGTTGCAGGCGCTCGGCGGAAAGCCGGATCGGGGTCAGCGGGTTTTTTATCTCATGCGCCAAACGGCGGGCGACTTCGCCCCAAGCGGCACTTCGCTGCGCGGCAATCAATCGCGTCACGTCGTCGAACACCGTCACGTAACCGCCGCTTGAGCCTTCGGGCAACCGCGTGCCGCGCAGCAGCAATATCTGCGGCAACCCCCCCGCACGTTCGAGCTCGATCTGCGTCTGCCATTCCTTGTCCCCATGTTTGGCAAAGCCCTCCCGGATCGCGCGGCCGAACTCCCTTTGGCGCTCCCATCCCTCTACCGCTTCTCCGACCAAACCGACGAAATCGTCGCCCAATATCGTCAGCGCACCCACGTTGACCGTTCTCAGGATAAAACGATGGTCAAATACCAGAACTCCGGCCGACAGGTTGGCCAAAATGGATTCGAGGTAAGCGCGCGCCGATTCCACTTCGGCGCGGTGACGTTCGGTCTCGCGCCGGGCGTCGTTGAGCTGGCGCGTCATCTGGTTGAACGACTGGGTCAGGACGCCGAGCTCATCGCGGCTGTAGATCGCCTGGCGCGGCGTAAAGTCGCCCGCCGCCACGGCCTGCGTACCCTCGGCGAGAATAGAAAGGGGCGCCGAAAGCCGCCGCGCCAACACGAACGCCAAGGCAAAAGCGGTAAACAAGGCCAGCAGCACGGTCAGCGTCAAGGTCATCGCATAAATGCGCGTCAACCCCTCGCGCCCTAGCGACAGCTCCTGATAGTCGCGATACACGGCCTGCACGCTCTCGGCGTTCTGCGTCAGACTATCCGGCACCGGCTGCGTCAGCTGTAGTATGCGCAGCTCTCCGAGCAAGCTCTGCGGGCTTACCGGAACCAGAACGCGCAACAGCAGCTCTTTGCTGCTCTCGCCCTCGATCACGCTATATCCTCGCCCCATACGCGCCTGCCGCAGGTGTGCGGGGGTCGGCAAGGGCGGCAAAAGCGACGCCAGCTCGCCGGTCGAACTGGCCAATAGCTGGCCGTCGGCCGTGAACAGCGCCACCGCCTGTACCCCGGTCTTTTCGCGCAACCGGTTAAGCAGCACGCGCCGCTGAAAGTCGCCGCTATCGCTCAGTTCCAGCGCCATCGCGTGCCCCTTGTCCGAAAGATCCGCCAACAGGTAATCGAGCGCGCTGCGCCCGAGATCCAATCCAGACTCGAGTGCCTTTTCGACGCGGACGTCGAACCATGTCTCTATGCTCTTCGTCAAAAACTGGACTGACACGGAATACACCAAAACCCCGGGCAGCACCGCCATCAATCCGAACATCAGCATGAGGCGGAGCTTGAGCCGCGAACCGAACACCTTGGCCCGATGGTCGCGCCAAAGCGCGCGCACCTGCCAGCCGAGCAGCGCCAGCAACGAGAAGGCGACGATGGCGTTGAGCCCGAGCAACCACGGGTAATGGCGCGCGAACAGCGCCGTGTTCGCGCTCGCCGAGGCGAGCAAAAACAGCAGGATGGCGCCGAAAGACGCGGCGGCGATAACCAGATATTTCATCTGCTATCGGCTGCGCCAATTTTGCTTTCACCCGGGACAAAACTCCAGCGAACCCATTCCGAGGCCAAATTCCAGTCCTTGTTGGCAAGCGCCGTCACCTGGAAGGTTTTCGGCATCTGTGTGAGATCGAGACGAAACCGGAAACTGGCGAGATACCCGTCGTCGGCCTTGACCGCCACTTTCTCCACCACGCCCCAGTTGCGCAGACGCCCGAGCATGCGCAACGCCTCCTCCAGCGTCTCGAAACTCTGGTGCAAAGCGCCGGTCGACAGGCGGTACTGGCGGGTCAGCGCGTGATACGACAGGCGGAAGGTCTGGGTTCGGCTGACGATTCGTTCGTCAAACCAGTACCAGCGCGCACGAGACAGCTCAAAGTCGGCGACGAAATAAAGAATCACACCTTTCGCCACCGCTTCCTCCAAACGGGGACTGAAATCGACCGTCAAATCGGCGGAAAGAACGTAACCGTCCTCCCCGAAAGACAATAGCGGATTGCGGATCTCTACTTCGGTGGCGACCGCAGTTACGTTAACCAGCAGAACGGCCGCACAAAAAAACAGGGATCTAAAAGGCTTTCCGAACCAGCGCATAATAAAAACCGTCGTATTCGTCATGCGGCAGTAACTGCTCCTGATATCGCAGCTCGACCCCGGGCTGACGAACACAGAAGGCGTCTATCTGCGCGCTGTTTTCCTCGGGAAACACCGAGCAGGTAGCGTAAAGCAGTTTGCCGCCCGGACGCAACAACGGCCATAGAGCGTCAAGCATCGCTGCCTGCGTCTGCGCGAAACGCCTGATGTCCCCGTCCCGCCGCAACCACTTGATATCCGGGTGACGGCGCACTACTCCCGAGGCGCTGCATGGCACATCGGCAAGTATGGCGTCGAACGGTCGCCCATCCCACCACCGATCGACCGCGCAACAATCTGCCGTCCTTACGGTGGCGACCAGCGCCAGGCGATCCAGATTCTGCTCGATACGCCGAACCCTTTCAGCCTTGTTGTCGAGTGCGAGCAGGTCGAGATCGCATCGTTCGAGAAGGTGAGCCGTCTTTCCGCCTGGCGCGGCGCAAGCGTCCAGCACGCGCGAACCGGCGACCGGATCCAGAAGCTCGGCCGCGCGCTGCGCGCCGGCATCCTGTACCGAAACCCATCCTTCGGCAAAGCCTGGCAGTCTATCGACCGCTACCGGCTTGAACAGTTGGACGCCGCTACAGCCTTCGGGCCGAGCGGCAAAACCGGCCGACTCCAGACACCCCAGATACGCGGCTTGGGTCGTGCGCCGTTGGTTCACCCGCAAGGTCATCGGCGGCGGGCCGTTTCCCGCTGCTACAATCTGTTCCCACGCTTGCGGATAAGCCCTGCGCAACCTGCGCAACCACCATTGCGGGTGCTGCCGCGTAGCCACGTCGTCGCCCGCAGCTGCGGACAACAGCGCATCCCGCCGCCGCAGGTAGTTACGAAGCACCCCGTTAACCAATCCTTTGAACACGCCCCCCGCCAACTCCCCGGCGGCGGCAACGGCCTGGTCGACCACCATATGCGCGCCCTCGGGGCGCGTCTCCAAGCGATAGAGCGCCGCCAGTAGTAGCGCGTGTGTTTCCCCGTGCGTCAGCGGTCTTTCCAGCAGTTGCCCCAGCATGAAGTCGCCCCAACCGTAACGGCGCAAAACGCCATACACCACGTCCTGCGCGGCGGCACGCGCGACGGGAGGCTCCTGGGCGAGCGCCGGCAAAGCTTCGCCCAAACTCACCCCTCCGCGGACGGCCGCAATTGCGCGTGCCGACAGCAACAAGCTACGACCTAGCGAACCTTCCGGCAACGCGGATTCGCTACCCTTAGCCCGCGCCGGATGGCGAACCCGAACCAGACGCGGGGCGGATGATGTTGAGGCGGAAAAAGGCACGGGCGATGAAGGCAAGAAGTGCTTGAAGGGTATCGTCGGGCTATCGAGTTTAGGTGATTTACAGGAATAAATATACCCGGATAACGCGACATCTTTGACCGGCCACAAGCCAAAAGAAGCGGAGCATCGCTCGCTACACAGCCATTTTTGCCAGGCACCGGGATGGCAAAACAGGCATCTCGCGGCGATAATAGCCGCATGCATACCCAATCTCTCACACGCTACGCTTGGCTCTCCATCGCCGCCGCGCTGGTCACCATCGCGCTCAAAGGCGCGGCCTGGTGGCTGACCGGCTCGGTCGGGCTGCTCTCCGACGCGCTAGAATCTCTGGTCAACCTTGCCGGCGCCTTGATGGCGCTCGCCATGCTCAGCGTCGCCGCGCAACCTGAAGACGAAAACCATGCTTACGGTCACGGCAAGGCAGAATACTTTTCGAGCGGCTTCGAAGGTCTGTTGATCCTGCTGGCCGCCGTCGGCATCGGCGTCACGGCCATCGAACGCCTGCTGCACCCGCAGGCGATCGAACAGGTCGGCGTCGGCCTCGCCGTTTCGGTGGTCGCCACGATCATCAACCTCGTTACCGGGCGCATCCTGCTCGAAGCCGGTCGCCAGCATCGCTCGATTACGCTCGAAGCCGACGCCCATCATCTGATGGCCGATGTGTGGACTTCTGCGGGTGTCATCGCCGGTGTCGGCGCGGTCGCGTTGACCGGTTGGCTGTGGCTCGACCCCATGCTGGCCCTGCTCGTCGCGGCCAATATCCTATGGACTGGCTGGCAGCTCCTGCGTCGCTCGGCCGACGGGTTGATGGACGTCGCGCTACCGCCCGAGCAACATGAAGCGGTGATCGGCGTTCTCGACAGTTACCGGCTGCAAGGCATCGAGTACCACGCTTTGCGCACCCGGGAATCGGGAACGCGTAATTTTGTCGAAGTCCATGTGCTGGTTCCCGGTGCGTGGACTGTCCAGGTCGGGCACGAGTTGCTCGAAAGGATCGAGGCGGAGATCCGGGGCTCCATCCCCAACGTCACCGTGTTGACCCATCTGGAACCTCTCGAAGATCCCGCTTCGCACGACGACATCCGGCTGGATCGCTGAAATGTTCGGGGACGGCCCGGTGGCGCGACAACTCCGCCGGCGTTGCGCGGCCGCCGGGTTGGCTCTGGCAATTTTCTCGCCGACGGCAACGGCTTGGAATGCGGCCGGGCATCGCATCAGCGCACTGATCGCCTGGCAGCAGCTCGACCCGGGCACGCGCCAAAAGATCTCCAGATTGCTCGCGCAACACCCGGACTACGAATTGTGGAATGGCCGCGTCGCCGGTAGCGACCGTGAAGCCGGCGTCTTCCTCGAAGCCTCGACCTGGCCCGACGACATCAAGAACGACCGCCGCTTCCACGACGCCGAAGAGGAACCCACGGCTCTATTACCGGGCTTTCCCGATATGCGGAGACACCGCGACTGGCACTACATCAACCGTCCGCTGGGGCATCCGGCGACAATAGCGATGCCTTTCGGACAGCTCGACAAGCGCCTCGACCTCCTGACCAAGCAAATCGGTGACCCGAGAACTGGCGTTCGGCCGCGTGTTTACGCGCTTCCCTGGCTGATTCACCTCGTGGCAGACGCCCATCAACCGTTGCATGTCGTCAGCCGATACGACAATACGGGACAAGGCGACGGGGGCGGCAACCGGTTTTTCGTGGAACACCCCGTGCCGACACATAAGCAGCCGACAAGCCTGCACGCCTACTGGGACGATCTTCCCGGGCCACCTTGGTTGCGGGGCGAGCGCTTGGAACGCTCGGCAACGGCGATTGCCGCCGCCCATCCGCAGCCACCGCCTGCCGGAACCACCCGACACTGGTTACAGGAAAGCTGGAGCATCGCCAAGGACAGCGCCTACCCGACGGACGACAGCCCGGCTCAGACGCTCACGGCAGAATTTCATATGCGCGCAACCGCCCTCGCAAGACAGCGCGTCGCCGAAGCCGGCTATCGCTTGGCCGATCTGCTGAAACGCCTGCTCGCCCCGTCAGAAGACTGAACCCACCCCGTCCAGACGCCCATGTTTCACGTGAAACAAGTCGGCGGAAAAAATGCTACCTGCCGAGCGCCAACGCCCGCAACCGTGAGACCCGCTCCTCGGTCGCCGGGTGGGTACTGAACAGACCTGCCAGCCCACCTCCGGATAGCGGATTCAGAATCATCATCTGTGCCGTTTCCGGGTGCGCCTCGGCCGGCGCCATCGGAATACCGCGCGCGTAAGCATCAATCTTGGTCAGCGCATCCGCGAGCGCATTCGCGTCGCCACTGATCTCGGCGCCACCCCGATCCGCCTCGAACTCGCGGGCGCGCGAAATGGCCATCTGAATCAGAGCCGCCGCCAACGGCGCGAGCAGAGCCACGGCGACTCCCGCCAACGGATTGGACGATCTGCCCTCAGCATCGCGACCACCGAAAAACATGGCGAAATTAGCCAGCGACGAAATTGCGCCGGCCATGGTTGCCGAAATCGTAGAAATCAGAATATCGCGGTGCCGCACATGCGACAGCTCGTGCGCCATCACACCACGCAACTCGCGCGCCGAAAGAAGCTGCAGGATGCCGGAAGTAGCCGCGACTGCCGCATGCTCGGGATTGCGCCCGGTCGCAAAAGCATTGGGCTGCGCTTCGTCGATGATGTACACCTTGGGCATCGGCAGCCCGGCGCGCTGCGCCAGCTCGCCGACCATGTTGTAGAACTGCGGCGCCGAAGCCCCGTCGACTTCCCGCGCGTTGTACATCTTCAACACCATCTTGTCGGAAAACCAGTACGCGTAAACGTTCATCGCGCCGCCCAACAGCAGCGCCAGCAGCATCCCAGAACCGCCGCCCAACATCCCTCCGATCATCCCAAAAAGCGCCAGAATGGCCGCCATCAATATCGAAGTTTTTAGCCAGTTACCCACCATTTCTCCACCTCCAACCCCGTCTAAACAGATTTTTGTCGCGCTTGGTCGAAATCGGGGCAGGCCGAAAAAATTCAAGTCGCGGCAACTGCCAAGCAAGTTCCAGGAAGCAATGCGGAGCCGGCGAGAAACTGCGCCGCCGGCAAACGCTTGCCGCCCGCTTTCTGCAACGCCACCAAGCGCAACGCTCCACCCCGTGCGCAAGCCACCACGATCCCCGACTTATCGGCCGACAACACGACACCCGGTTCGCCGTTACCACTAGCGACTTCGGCGCGCCATACCTTGACGACCGATCCTCCTTGCCGGAAAAAAGCCCCGGGAAACGGATTGAAGGCGCGCACTAGGCGTTCCAGTTGATCGGCCGGCAACCGCCAGTCGATTTCGGCCTCCGCTTTATCGATTTTTGCGGCATAGGTGACGCCGGCGCTCGCCTGCGGAACCGCCGGCAGTGGCAAACCGGCAAGCGCCTCGACCACCAAGCGTCCGCCCAGCCCGGCCAGTTTCTCGTGCAAGCTCGCCGCCGTCTCCCCCGGACTGATGGCGACAACCTCCGATCGCAACACCGGCCCGGTATCCAGACCGGCGTCCATCCGCATGATGCAGACCCCGCTCTCGGTATCGCCCGCTAAAATCGCCCGCTGGATTGGGGCGGCTCCCCGCCAGCGCGGCAACAGAGAGGCATGGATATTGATACAGCCGAGACGCGGAATATCCAGCACCGCCTGCGGCAAAATCAGCCCGTAGGCAGCGACGACGACGACATCCGCGCCAACCGCCCTCAACACCTCCTGCGCCGCTTCGTCTTTCAACGTTGTCGGCTGAAAAACCTCGACCCCGGCATCCAGCGCCAGTCGCTTGACCGGCGAAGCCTGTAGCGACATCCCCCGCCCGGCGGGGCGATCCGGTTGGGTCAGCACGAGCGCAACCCGATGGCCCGCAGCGAAAATCTCGCGCAACGCCTCGGCGGCAAACTCGGGAGTACCCGCAAAAATCAACTTCATGCGGTAATCCGCGCCTGTTTGGCGAGCTTGGCCTTGATTCGAGTTTGCTTCAACAGCGACAAGCGCTCGACAAAGACCTTGCCTTCCAGATGATCGATTTCGTGCTGGATACACACCGCGAGCAAACCTTCGGCATCCAGCGTCTGCCCGTTGCCATCCAGATCGAGATAACGCGCGACAACCCGCTCGGCGCGCTCGACCTTGTCGTAGATGCCGGGTACCGACAGACACCCCTCCTCGCACACCTGCGAGCCGCTCACATCCACCAGCACCGGGTTAATCAATACCAGCAGACGATCCTTCGTCTCGCTGGTATCGATAACGATGACGCGCTTATGGACGTTGACCTGGGTCGCAGCCAGACCGATACCCGGCGCTTCATACATCGTTTCGGCCATATCGCACACCAGGCGCCGGACGCTGTCAGAAATCTCGTTCACCGGCGCCGCGACTCTTTTCAGACGCGGATCGGGAAAACGGAGAATAGGTAGCAAGGCCATAAAAAACTTGATCTGAGAAGTAATTACGTGCAAAATCAACCGCAACGTATTGAAAAATGGCGATAAAACAGTATTTTTCAATAGCACAAACGGAAAAATGTGACCTGCGCAATACTGCGGACAAGCCCGATCCGAAAACTGCTACGGCAACGTATCCGCCCGCCCATACGAGGATAGCACGATGATTCGCATTATATCCGCGCTGATGCTGGCCGTCGCGGCGGCATCCTGCGGCGCGGGGGGGCAGCCGCTGCAACTGGCCGACAGCGCCCCGCACCGTCATATCGTCCTGCCCGGCGACACCCTGTGGAGTATCGCCGGCAAATTCCTGAAAGAACCCTACCGCTGGCCTGAGCTATGGCGCCTGAACGGCGACCAGATCAAAAACCCGCACCGAATATTCCCCGGCGACATCATCGTTCTTGACCGTGACGCCGACGGCAACCCCCGGCTGAGAACCCAAAACGGCAAGCTTGCGCCACAAATCTACGCCGAGCAGCTACGGCAGTCCATCCCGAGCATACCGCCAGAACTCATTACGCCGTTTCTCTCGGTACCGCTCATTGCCGAAGCCAACGAGCTCGACAACGCGGCGCGCATCGTCGCCACCCAACAGACACGGGTCTTCCTCGGCAACGGCGACATCGCCTACGTGACCGACGCCGATCCGGCGCAGCAGAAATGGCAGATCTATCGCAAAACGCGGCCGATATCCGACCCGGACACGAAGAACGTGCTCGGTTACGAGGCGTACTACCTCGGCACGGCCAGACAAAACGAAGCCGGCAACCCGGCCACCTTCGAAATCATTTCGGCCAAAGAAGAAATCAGCCGTGGTGATCGCCTGATGCCATCCCTTCCTCCACCGCTGATAAACTACGTACCGCACGCGCCGGAAACCCAGATCGACGGCCGCATCGTCTCTGTCTACGGAGGCGTCAACGAGGCGGGACAATGGTCGACCCTCCTGCTCAACCGGGGAAGCAACGACGGTATCGAGATCGGCCATGTTCTCGCCCTTCACCGCAACCGGGTGCTCGATCAGCGCGACGAGGATGGCCGCAAGGAGACAGTAAGGGTGCCGGAAGAACGCTATGGCCTGCTTTTCGTCTTTCGCACTTTCGACCGCCTCTCCTACGCGCTGGTGATGCAGTCCGAAGGCCCGGTCACGGTCAACGATTTTGTCCGTACACCCTAGATATGGCTGAAACCATAGCGTTGAGCGCCTGGCTGCGCCTGACCCTGACCCCCGGCATCGGCGGCGAGACGCAACGCAAACTGCTTGCGGCCTTCGGTTTGCCCGAGGCCGTTTTCGCTTCGGGAAGAACGGCCGTGCGCGGCATCATCGGCGACAAGGCCGCCAGCCTGCTGTACGACAACATCAACCAAGCGGCCATCGAAAAAGCCCTCGACTGGTCGCAAGGCAGCGGGCAGCACATCGTCACACTGGCCGACCCCGAGTACCCGCAAGCCCTGCTCGAAATACCCGACCCGCCCTCGCTCGTTTACGTGCGCGGCCGCATCGACCTGCTCAACCGCCCGGCGCTCGCCATCGTCGGCAGCCGCAACCCGACGCCGCAAGGGATCCAAAACGCCGAGCGCTTCGCCGCCGCATTCGCCGATGCCGGCCTGGTCATTGCCAGCGGGCTGGCGCTTGGCATCGACGGCGCCGCGCACCGAGGCGCCCTGTCCGCGAGCGGCGGCACGGTCGCCTTCATCGGCACCGGAATCGACCGCATCTACCCGGCGCGCAACCGCGAGCTGGCGCTGGAAATTGGCGACCAGGGCGCCATCGTTTCCGAACTCCCGATCGGCACCCCCGTATCCGCGTTCAACTTCCCCCGTCGCAACCGGTTGATTTCCGGTTTTTCCCGGGGCGTTCTAATCGTCGAGGCCGCCGTCGAAAGCGGGTCGCTGATCACCGCGCGCCTGGCGGCCGAACAGGGAAGGGAAGTCTTCGCCATCCCCGGATCGATTCATTCGCCGCAATCCCGGGGCTGCCACAAGCTCATCAAACAGGGGGCCAAACTGGTTGAAACGGCGCAGGATGTCCTGGAAGAGCTGCGCTGGCCTCATTCGCCCCAAACTGCGGTTCCCGAAAGCGCCGGCTGCGCCGCTCCCGCCGACAGCGAGCTACTGGTAGCGATGAGCTACGATCCTTGCAGCGTCGACGAACTGGCCACCCGCTGTGGGTTGACCGCCGGCTCCCTTTCCGTGATGCTCCTGCATCTGGAGCTCGAAGGACGGGTCGCCAGCCTGCCCGGCGGCCGCTACCAGCGCCTGCCCGAACACCCTGTCTGCGCCCAACAATGATCGACATCCTCGTCTACCTCTTCGAGAATTACGCCGAATTCAGTGACTTCAGCGAATTCAATGAATCCGCCAAGTTCACCGACCATCCCAAACCCGATGCGCTGGCCCGCAAGTTGAGCGCGGTCGGCTTCGGCGCCGACGAAATTTCCGTCGCTCTCGATTGGCTGGACGGATTGAAGAGCGCCGAGGTCGCCGAATTCTCCGCCGATCCGCGCGCCGTGCGCATCTACACGCGTGAGGAGCAAGCGAAGCTGGGCTGCGATTGCCTGAATTTCATCGCCTTTCTCGAAGCTGCCGGTATCGTCGCGGCACCGTTGCGCGAGCTCATCGTCGATAGAGGAATGTTGCTGGACGACGATCCGGTGCCCCTCGCCCGCTTCAAGATCGTTGTGCTGATCGTGTTATGGAGCCGCGACAAAAATCTGGAACCGCTCATCGTCGAAGAGCTGCTCTACGGCGCCGACCCCGAAACGATGCATTGAACCGCGTCGGGCACACACCGGATAAGCGACGACTTTGACCGTTCCCTTGCCTCCGTTGCTTGCCAAGGCCATCACTGTGCTTTTATGATGCCCTGCAACGTGGCGTCCCGACCCGTCGGCCCAGACCCCTATTTGCCTTTCACGCACCACTCCCAGGCTGAAAAACCCGTATGAGCAAGAAACTGATCATCGCCGAAAAACCTTCCGTCGCCGCCGACATCGCGCGCGCCATCGGCGGTTTTACCAAGCACGACGACTACTTTGAAAGCGACGACAGCGTCCTTTCCTCGGCCGTCGGACACCTGCTCGAACTGGCCTGCCCGGAAGAATATGAGGTCAAGCGCGGGAAGTGGTCTTTTGCCCATTTGCCGGTGATCCCGCCACATTTCTCGCTCAAGCCCATCGAAAAATCCGAGTCGCGCCTCAAGCTCCTGACCAAACTCATCAAGCGCAAGGATGTCGGCAGTCTGGTTAACGCCTGCGACGCGGGCCGCGAAGGCGAGCTGATCTTCAACTACATCGCGCAGCACGCCAAAAACGGCAAGCCGGTGCAGCGCCTGTGGTTGCAGTCGATGACGCAACAGGCGATCAAGGACGGCTTCACGCGCCTGCGTTCGGAAAGCGAGATGCAAGGCCTGGCCGATGCCGCCGTTTGCCGTTCCGAATCCGACTGGCTGGTCGGCATCAACGGCACGCGCGCGATGACCGCCTTCAATTCCAAAACCGGCGGCTTTCATCTGACGACGGTCGGCCGCGTACAAACACCGACGCTTGCGCTACTGGTAGACCGCGAAGACAAGATCCGCAAGTTCAAGCCGCGCGCCTATTGGGAAGTCGAAGGCGTCTTTTCCTGCGCCGCCGGCGAATATCGCGGCAAATGGTTCGACGAAAAATTCGCCAAGGGAAAAACCGAAGAAGACGAGCACCTGCGCGCCGACCGCGTTTGGGACGAAGCCCGAGCCAAGGCGTTGCAGACCAAGTGCGACGGCCGGCCGGGCGAGGTCAGCGAAGAAGCCAAAGCCTCGACCCAGCTCTCGCCCCTGCTCTACGATCTGACCAGCCTGCAACGCGAGGCCAACAGCCGTTTCGGTTTCTCCGCAAAATCGACCCTCGGTCTGGCACAAGCCCTCTACGAGAAACACAAAGTCCTGACCTACCCGAGAACCGACGCCCGCGCGCTCCCCGAAGACTACCTCGGCACCGTCAAGTCGACGTTAAGCATGCTCACCGGCGAAGGCGTCGGCAAGGGTCATGACGAAACGACGCTCGCCCGCTATTCGCCGTTTGCCCACCAAATCCTGGCGCGCAACTGGGTACTGCCGAACAAGCGTATTTTCAACAACGCCAAAATTTCCGACCACTTCGCCATCATCCCCACGCTGCAAGCCCCGAAGCACCTCTCCGAGCCCGAACAGAAACTTTACGACATGGTCGTCAAGCGCTTCCTGGCCGTCTTCTACCCCGCCGCCGAATATATGGTGACGACGCGCATCACGCGCGTCGAAAGCGAACCCTTCAAGACCGAAGGAAAGGTGCTGGTCAATCCGGGCTGGCTCGCCGTCTATGGCCGTGAAGGCCAGGAAGGTGACGAAGGCAATCTGGTGGCGGTGCAGCCCAAGGAAACGGTACACACCGACGAAGTCGCGCTGAATGCGACAACCACCAAGCCGCCCCCCCGCTACTCGGAAGCAACCCTGCTCTCGGCGATGGAAGGTGCCGGAAAAATGGTCGACGACGAGGAACTGCGCGCCGCGATGGCCGGTCGCGGCCTGGGCACCCCCGCCACCCGTGCTCAGATCATCGAAAACCTGATCGCCGAACAGTACGTCAACCGCGAAGGCCGCGATCTGCAACCCACAGCCAAGGCGTTTTCGCTGATGACCCTGCTCAACGGCCTGGGTATCCCCGAGCTGACCGCGCCCGAACTGACCGGCGACTGGGAATGGAAGCTGGCGCGCATGGAGCGCGGCGAAATGTCGCGCGCCACCTTCATGCATGAAATCGCCGCGATGACGCAACGCATCGTCGACCGCGCCAAAAGCTACGACAGCGACACCATCCCCGGCGACTTTGGCGAACTATCGACGCCCTGCCCGAAATGCGGTGGGTTGGTCAAGGAAACCTACAAGAAATTCCAGTGCCAGGCGTGCGAGTTCTCGCTATGGAAAATCGTCGCCGGACGCCAGTTTGAAGCCTCTGAAATCGACGAATTGCTCACCCAGCGCAAGATCGGCCCGCTGACCGGATTCCGCAACAAGATGGGGCGCTCGTTCAATGCCCTCATCAAGCTCAACGCCGACAACGCCCCCGAGTTCGACTTCGGCCAGTCCGACGCCGGCGGCGACGCAGCCGAAGAAGTCGATTTCTCGGGACAGCAAGCGCTGGGCGCCTGCCCGAAATGCGCCGCCCGTGTCTTCGAACACGGCATGGCCTACGTTTGCGAAAAATCGGTCGGGCCGGCCAAAAGCTGCGACTTCCGCTCCGGCAAGGTCATCCTCCAGCAAACCGTCGAGCGCGAGCAGATGCAAAAATTGCTCGAAAGCGGTCGCAGCGACCTGATGAAAAATTTCATCTCGGCGCGGACAAAACGCAAATTCTCAGCCTTTCTCGTGCGCGGCACCGACGGAAAAGTCGGCTTCGAATTTGAAAAGCGCGAGCCGAAAGCAAAAGCTGCGGCAAAAACACCGGCAAAACCGGCAACCAAGAAAGCGGCAAAATCAACCTGACGAAATCGTGCTCCAAAACTCCGCCTAAAATACTCTGCCACTTGGCTCCTCAAAAGCTTCTGGCGTTACCTCTGCCAGTCTCCCTCAAACGGGGCAGATGACCGAAGCGAGAACAGCATCCTTGATAGCGTTCCGATCATTTTCCCCATAGCCGACTGGCGGGTCTTCCAGAGCAACGCCTCCCGGCTCGGGAAAGAGTCTCCCCAAGGCGGTGTTTCGTGCCGTGCGCCATGTTAGCGGCGATAGCCGTCACGATCCCAATAACCGCCGTGTTCGTGGCGATGCTCCCAACGACGGTGATCCCAATGGTGCTCGCGCGGGAAGTAAACCGGAGCCGGAACAATGACACGAGGCGGCGCGTAGTAGGTGGGGGGTGGGAGGTATTCCACCGGCGGCCGGAAATAAACCGGGGGCGGAAGATAAGCGACAGGGGGTTGGTAGTGCGCCCGCGTGATCGCCGCGCCGGCAACCGCGCCGAGCACGCCGCCGATGATCGCCCCGTCGCGCCCACCCATAGAATCACCGACCAACGCACCGGTCGTACCCCCGATGATCGCCCCGAGATAAGCCTGGTCGGCACGCGCGGCGCCGCTGGCGACTAGGCCGGAAAAGAAAAGGGCTACCGCCACCAGCGCGAGGCCGCGATTGGTAAGATTTGTAAAAACCGAATTTCTCATGATCGTCTCCTTCTGGAGTTATCGGATTCTGGCACCTGCCATTGAACCGAATAACGTGCCGCCGGGAAGCCCGATGACGATCCTTACAATGTGTTACCAAAATCACCAAACGGCTGGGCAGGCAACCCTTAGTGCCGCCCGCCCAGCCCGAGATAGCTTTCGATGACGCGCGGGTCATTGGTCAGTTCGCCGCTCGGCCCGGCGAGTGAGACTTCACCGGTTTCGAGCACATAACCGTAGTCGGCCACCTGCAGCGCGGCGCGGGCGTTCTGTTCGACAAGCAGAATCGAAACCCCTGTCTTCCGCAACTCGGCGACGATACGGAAGATCTCCCTGATTATCAGCGGCGCCAGGCCGAGACTCGGTTCGTCCAGCATCAGCAACTTCGGCTTGGCCATCAGCGCACGACCCATCGGGCGCCCTGCCGCTCGCCGAGGTAGACGACTTCGCCGCGCACCGGCAACAAGCCCATCAGCGCGCAGAGCAAGGTGGTCTTGCCGGCGCCGTTCGGGCCGATCACGGTGACGATCTCGCCCTTGTGTATCTTCAGGTCGATACTGTGCAGCGCTTCGACCTTGCCGTAGCTGACGGTCAGGTCGCGAACTTCGAGGACGACTGGCTTGTCGGCGATTTCTGTGGCGTTGCTCATTCGACCCCTCCGAGATAGGCGTCGAGCACCGCGGGATTGCTCTGCACCTCGGCCGGCAACCCCTCGGCCAGCTTTTCGCCGAATTCCATGACCACCACGCGATCGGCCAGCCCCATCACGAAATCCATGTCGTGTTCGACCAGCAGGATGCCCATGCCTTCGCCGCGCAAACGTCGCAAGAGGTCGGCCAGCGCCCGCTTTTCCCGATAGCGCAAACCGGCCGCCGGCTCGTCGAGCAACAGCAGACAAGGATCGGTGGCCAGCGCACGGGCAATTTCGACGATGCGCTGCTTGCCGAGCGGAAGGCTGCTGGCGATGTCGTACATGTGTTCGCGCAGCCCGCAGTGCTCGATTTGCAAAGCCGCTTCGTGCAGCAAACGCGCCTCCTCGTCGCGCTCGATGCGCAACGCGGCGTGGATGAAATTCTTGCGGCCGCGTAAATGCGCGCCGATGGCGACGTTTTCCAGCACGCTCATGGTCGGCAACAGGCGCACATGCTGAAAGGTGCGACTCATGCCACGCCGGGCGATGTGGCGCGCTGCCAGCGCTTCGATGCGTTCGCCGCAGAACGTGACTTCGCCGGAAGTCAGCGAGTCCACGCCCGAGATACCGTTGAACAGCGTGCTCTTGCCCGCCCCGTTCGGGCCGATCAGCGCCATCACCTCGCCGGCCCGGACGTTGAAGTTCATCTTGTTGTTGGCGACCAGCCCACCGAAACGCTTGGTCGCGTCTTTCACGTCAAGCAGCACGGCGTTCGCCGCCGGAACCGGACGGCGCGGCAGCGCTTCGGCCTCGGGCACCCGCGGCCGGTCGGTATGTTCGGGCAACATGCGCAGGATGATCGGCCACAAACCGTCGCGCGCACGATGCAGCACGAAGATCATCAGCAAACCGAAGACGACGATCTCGAAATTGCCGCTCTGCCCGAGCACCTGCGGCAACCAGTCCTGCAACCATTGCTTGAGGATGGTAATCAGGCCAGCGCCGAGAATGGCTCCCCAGACGTGCGCGACACCGCCGATGACGACCATGAACAGGTACTCGATACCCTGCGTCAGCGAGAACGGCGTCGGATTCACGAAACGTTGCAGATGCGCGTAAAGCCAGCCTGAGAGACAGGCGTAGAGCGCGGCGACGGTAAAGATGACGATCTTCGAGCGCGGCGTATCGACGCCCATCGCCTCGGCCATCAAGGTGCCGCCCTTGAGCGCGCGTATCGCGCGCCCTTCGCGCGAATCGAGCAGGTTGCGCGTGGCCAGCACGATGACCAGCAGCGCCGCCCAGATCAGATAGTAGAACTCGCGCCCGGATTTCAGTTCGATGCCGAAAAAATCGAGCGCGGGGATGCTGGTGATGCCGGTATGGCCGCCGAGAAACGAGACGTTGCCGAAAAGGTAGTAGAGGCTGATTCCCCACGCGATGGTGCCCAGTGGCAGGAAATGCCCGGACAGACGGAGCGTGATGAAGCCCAGCGACAGCGCCACGGCGGCCGTTACCAGGAACCCGGCCGGCAAGGTCAACCACGGTGACACGCCGTGCACCGTCGTCAGGTAGGCCGTGGTATAGGCGCCCAGCCCGACGAAAGCGGCTTGCCCGAAGGAGGTCAAGCCGCCGACACCGGTCAGCAACACCAGCCCGAGCGCAACGATGGCGTAGAGGCCGATATAGTTGAGCAGGGTCACGTAAAACTCGGGCAACACCAGCGGCCCGCCGGCGAACGCAGCGACAAAGGCGAGGAGCGGCAGAAGGGAAAAAGCGGAAGACTTCATTCGCCTATTCCTCTTCCACATGCCGGGTATTCAGGGAACGCCAGAGCAGCACCGGGATAATCAGCGTAAACACGATGACTTCCTTGAAGGCGCTGGCCCAAAACGACGAGTAAGATTCCAGCAGGCCAACCAGGATGGCGCCGGCGGCGGCGACCGGGTAGCTCGCCAATCCGCCGATAATGGCGCCAACAAAGCCTTTCAGGCCGATCAGGAATCCTGAATCGTAATAAACCGTGGTGATCGGCGAGATCAAAACACCCGAGAAGGCGCCGATCAACGCGGCCAGCGTGAACGAGAGCTTGCCGGCGACGGTCGCCGAAATGCCCATCAGTCGCGCACCGGTACGGTTCATTGCGGTGGCGCGTAGCGCCTTGCCGTAAATCGTGCGCTCGAAGAAAAAGAACAGGGCGCCGATCAGCACCACGCTGGCGACGACGACCAATACCGTCTGGCCTTGCAACAGCGCGTCGCCGATTTCAAAGCTCATGTCGGTAAAAGCCGGTGTGCGCGATCCTTCGGCGCCGAAGAAAAACAGGCCCAGGCCGATCAACGTGACATGCACGGCGACCGAAACGATCAGCAGCACCAGCACCGACGCTTCGGCAATCGGCTGAAAGGCGAGGCGGTAGATCATCGGGCCGAGCGGCACGACCATCATCAGCGAAAGAACCACCTGCACCGGCAACGGCAGCGTCGCCGGCGAAACGACGAAGAGCGCGCCCGCAAGAACCAACGGTACGCCGACGTTGAGCAGAGCTATCGACGGGATGCGCTGCAGATGCCGGTCGCGCACGGAAATGGCGATTTCTATGAGTGCCACGGCAATCCCCATACCCAGGAGCAGCCAGAGCGTCCCCGGCAACTTGCCCGCCTGCAGGCTGGCCAGGGTCAACGCGCCAAAGGCGACGAACTCGCCCTGCGGGATGAAGATGACGCGGGTTACGGCAAAAACCAGAACCAGGGCCAGAGCGAGCAGCGCGTAAACGGCGCCGTTGGTTACGCCGTCCTGGCCGAGCAGCAAAGCGATCTGCAAATCCATCGAATATTTTCCGGGCGGGAGATAAATACGACCGCAAAACCGTCTTGGATCCCGTCATTCCGGGCTTGAACCGGAATGACGGATTTCAAAACAAGTTGTTGAAGACGCTGGAGCCCCGACCCGGCGGTCGGGGCTCCAGCGTCAGGGGCGGGAGGCTACTGCACGTACTTCCAGTTGCCGCCCTCGATCTTCACCATGACGCGCGCGCGCTGGTCGAAGCCGAGGTGATCCTGCGGACTCATGTTGAACACGCCGTGCGCACCGGTCAGGTTTTTCGTTCCCTCCAAGGCATCGCGTAGCGCCTTGCGGAACTCCTTGCTGCCCGGTTGCGCCTTCTTGAGCGCCTCGGGGACGGCGTTGGCCAGCAGCTTCCCGGCATCCCAGGCATGTGCGCCAAAGGTCGATACGCTGCCCTTGCCGTTTGCCGTCTCGTACTTCGTCACGTACTCCAGCGCGGCTTTCTTGACCGGGTTGCTGTCCGGCAGTTGCGCGGCGACCAGCACCGGCCCGGCGGGCAGCACCGTACCTTCGCAGTCCTTGCCGCAAACGCGCAGGAAATCGGCGTTGGCGACCCCGTGCGTCTGGTACATGATGCCCTTGTAGCCCTTTTCCTTGAGCGACTTCTGCGGCAGCGCGGCGGGAGTTCCGGCGCCGCCGACGAGCACCGCATCGGGCTTGGCCGATAGGATTTTGAGCACTTGCCCGGTCACCGACGTATCGGCGCGGTTGAAGCGCTCGTTGGCGACGATGTTGAGCTTGCGCGCCTCGGCGATTTTCTGGAATTCGTTCCACCAACCTTCGCCATAAGCGTCGGAAAAACCGATGTAAGCGACCGTTTTCACGTTGTTGCTGGTCATGTGCTCGACGATGGCGATGGCCATTTGTGCATCGTTCTGCGGCGTCTTGAACACCCAGTGCCGCTTGGCGTCCATCGGATCGACGATACGCGCCGACGCCGCCATCGCGATCATCGGCGTTTCGGCCTCGGCCGCCACATCGACCATGGCCAGCGAGTTCGGTGTGATGGTCGAACCGATAATCACGTCCACCTTGTTCTCGGCAATCAATTTCTTGGTGTTTTTGACTGCGGTAGTCGTGTCCGAAGCATCGTCGAGGACGATATAGTTGATTTTCTGGCCGCCGATAGTCGTCGGCATCAACGGGAAGGTGTTCTTTTCCGGGATGCCTAGCGATGCGGCAGGCCCCGTGGCCGACAGCGTTACTCCCACATTGATGTCCGCATAGGCAACGGACGCGCTGCCTGTCGCTGCGGCGAACAGTGCGGCGATAACTGCTTTGATCTTCATATCTCCTCCAGATAATTCAGTTGATGAAGCGCATTCGCCGAAAACCGGTTTGGGGCGAAGGGCTATTTTGAGGCCATTGAAGGCCTTGAAGCAATATTGGCGTCGCCAAAGCTTCTCCGCTCCACCGCCGGTTCACGAAAAGGTATCCCAAGCAAACTTGACGATCAGCGCGCCGACGACCAGCAGAAAGACCCTGCGCACAAAACCGCTGCCGTGACGCAACGACAGGTGGGTGCCGGCCATCGAGCCGAGAATATTGAACACCGCCATCGCGATACCGAGCACCGGGAGCAAGTATCCATTGGGCGCAAAATAACAAAGCGCGGCGAAATTGGTCGCGACATTGACGATCTTGGCCGACGCGGACGCGTGCAGAAAATCGAAGCCGAAAAAGCGGACGAACAGGAATATCAGAAAACTGCCGGCGCCCGGCCCAAAAAAACCGTCGTAAAAGCCGATCGCGCCCCCGATAGCGACGGCGACCACAAAGCCCTTGCCCGCGACACAACGCGGCCGGTGTAGCGCGCCAAAATCTTTGCGCCAAAACGTGTAAACGGCCGCCCCAACGAGAAGAACCAGGATCAGCGGGCGCAACAGATCGCGCGGCAGCCAAGCCACCGCCATCGCCCCCAGATACGAGCAGCCAAACGCCGCGAGCGCCGCAGGCAGCGTCGCGCGCCACGGCATTTCCACGCGGCGGGCGTAACGCCAGGCGGCGCTGGAAGTGCCGAAAATGCTCGACAGCTTGTTGGTGCCGAAAATCGTTGCCGGCAGCTCCTCGGGCAAAGCGGTAAACAACGCCGGAACCTGGATCAAACCGCCGCCGCCAACCACCGCGTCGATAAACCCCGCAAATAAAGCGGCGCCGGCAAGCGCGAAAAGCGGGGCAAGATCCATAACCCCGGCCAATACAGAAGCTAGCGAACGGGCGCAAAGCCGCGCCGTTGCTTGGTTGTTCGGGTTCCAGTCTGGAACATGGGCACAATCTTGGGCACACTTTTTGAAGTCATGCCCCTATTCTGCCCCAAAATGTGCCAGCCGCTTCGCAGGGCTTCGCTTGGTTGCCCATCGCTTCGCGCCCTTCGGGTTCGGGTAATGGTCTGTTATGTCTTGCGCGCCTTCACTGCTTGGCGCAACAGGGTTGCTTCGCTCCGCTGGCGCTTCGCTGTCATGCAAACAGCCGGAGATTTCATGGCAACGCCCCTATTTCGCCAGCACCTCCGCGCTCGAAAAACACCTTCCCTACCCGCTCGATATGCTCGCACAATGCGGGGTTTTCAATTTTTTCAAACAGAGACAAATCAACGGTATAGGGTATCGGTGAATCATCCAGCGCCCAGGCGACCGCAGACAGCACCTTGTAATCCAGCGCATCGCCCAGCAGCGTCAGATCTATGTCCGAGCCGTTTTTGTAATTTCCTTTGGCGCGCGAACCGTAGATCACCGCTTTTTCGACCTCAGGATGCTGATCGAGAATCTGGCGGATGGTGGCGCAGGTTGTTTCCGAGAGACCAAATTCCATCAGTTTTCCTGTGCGCTACGCTGTAAAAAATTGGTGTGCAGCAACTGAAATTCCGGGAAAAAGCGCGATGAAATCGCGGTGTAAATCTGCTCGGCTGTATCTTTGTCATAGGCATGTGAAGTCAGGTTTCTGGATTTGATCATTTCCATCCAGCTCTCGCCATCACCAATAAGCCCGCGCTTGAAGGCTTCGCGCGTGGTGTCACGAGATCCCATCAAGCCGACATGTCCCTGAAATTCAAGGTAGTCCTTAAGAAGATTCCACGCCAGCTCATGGGTGTATTCAAAGCCCTGAATGACGCCCTGTTTTTCCAGTTTGGTCAGCAATCTGTCATTCGCCAGTTCCAGACTTTCCTTGAGTTCATGAAACGCCTTGCTGTAGTTATCGAAGCGCTGTTTCCAGCGAATATCGTCCATGAATCATTCCCCTCCTTTGAGCAATATACAAATACGCCCGAGCACGTCCGCGCTCTCGGTATCCAGCGCGGCGATCTCGTCCATGATGACCTGCGGGCTGCGGTGAATGACGGCCTCGCCACCGTTCGGGTTTTTCACCGACAGGTCATAGGTCGCCGTGACGATGCTTTTGGCATCGACGCTCCAGCTTTTGTCCGAGTCGGCCTGCGTCTTTTGCAGTTCGACAAACTCGGCGAGATCGGCGTCGTTGAGCGGGTTGGTCTTGCCCATGTTGCGGCCGGGATCAAGCTGGTAAAACCAGATCTTGCGCGTCGGCGTGCCTTTCTCGAAGAACAGCACGACGGTCTTGACGCCCGCGCCCTGGAAGGTGCCGCCGGGGCAGTCGAGGACGGTGTGCAGGTTGCAGGATTCGAGCAGCAGCTTGCGCAGGCTCACCGAGGCGTTGTCGGTGTTCGAGAGGAAGGTGTTCTTGATGACCACGCCGGCACGACCGCCCGCCTTGAGCATCTTGATGAAGTGTTGCAGGAACAGGAAGGCCGTCTCGCCGGTACGGATGGGGAAATTCTGCTGCACTTCCTTGCGCTCGCCGCCGCCGAAGGGTGGATTGGCGAGGATCACGTCCATTCTGTCCTTGTCCTGAATGTCGGCCAGGTTTTCGGTCAGGGTGTTGGTGTGGATGATGTTCGGCGCTTCGATGCCGTGCAGGATCATGTTCATGATCGCAATCACATAGGTCAGCGGCTTCTTCTCCTTACCGTAGAAGCTGCGCTCCTGAAGCGTCTTGAGGTTATCGGCGGTCAGCTTGGGCTGCTGGCGCAGGTAGGGGAACAGCTTGCGATCCACGAACTCGCGCAGGTCGTCGCCGGTCATCGCCTTGTTGTGGTCGAGCTTGCCATCTCTGGCCTTGGGCGCGGCCCACGATGACCAGCGGTAGGATTCGTCGAGGATGAAAGCGTACTTCTTGCCTTCCAGTTCCGCCTCCATTGCCTTGTCCTGCTCAAGCCCGTCGAGATACTTGAGGAACAACAGCCAGGAGGTCTGTTCGGTGTAGTCGAGTTCGGTGGTGCAACCGGCTTCGTTGCGCAGGTCGGCGTCGATATTCTTGAAGGCTTGTTCAAACATGGGCTGGCGCTCTTTGAGTTGGTATTGCCAAACCCGATACTCTACTGGAAACCCCTTGCCGGACAAAGGCGGATTGTGCCGACGTCATGCCGGCGCCGACTTATCTGTTTTGCGAAACAGATTCAGCGGCTCAAGCCGTTCGGCCATGCCCGCCCATGACGCATTGGCGAAAGCATCATGCTCGGCTTTCAGACGTTCAAAGGTGCGCCAGTGCATCCCCTTGGGTTTGCCGCCTTCCGGGTTCGCTATCCCAGCTCCCCACCCAAGCCGCCGCCGGATGGTGTCCGCCCGCCGCATCGCTCGATCATCGTCGGTTTCCCGCTGGCGCGCATAGGCCAGCTTGTGACAGTGCCGACAGGCGAAGAATGAACAACCCCGCAGCAAGCCATCACAGGAACAAAAAGCCCGCATTTTAGCGGGCTATCAATGGGTTAAGCGATAGTGTGTGGAACAGTCAGGAAGGCTTGTTATTTTCCAATACAAAATCGCCCGAAGATTTCGCCCAACAGGTCGTCGGCAAAAACCTCTCCGGTGATGGAGCCGAGAGACTGCTGCGCCAAACGCAGCTCCTCGGCGAACAGCTCGAGTCGGGGCAATTGGGTTCGCGCGGCGCCAATATGTTCGCGTGCCATGGAAAGGGCGCGCAGATGGCGCTCGCGGGCGATGAAAGCGTCCTCCGCCGGGTGCCAGCCGCCGATGCGCAACAGCTCCTGGCGCAACAACTCCAGGCCCTCGCCGCTTTTGGCGGAGAGCGAAACGCTAACGCTCCGCTCGTCGCCATATCGTCCGGCACCACCACCGGCAAGGTCGATTTTATTAAAAACGGTGATTCGGGCAAGGTGCTTCGGCAGCTGTTCGACAATCGCCCGTTCGGCCGGACCTACACCGGTTCGCGCATCAACCAAAAGCACGACCACGTCGGCGCGCTCGATTTCGCGCCAGGTGCGCGCGATGCCCATTTTCTCGATTTCGTCGTCGGTCTCGCGCAGACCGGCGGTATCGATGATGTGCAGCGGAATGCCTTCGATCTGTAGCGCGCCGCGCACGACATCGCGCGTCGTGCCGGCAACCGGGGTGACGATGGCCAGCTCGTCTCCTGCCAGACCGTTGAGCAGGCTCGATTTCCCGACATTGGGTTGGCCGGCCAGCACGACATGCATTCCGCCTTGCAGAAGCTTGCCCTGCTGCGCCCGGCAGAAAACGCGCGCCAAACGTTGTTGCAAACGGTCGAGACGGCCGAAGGCGTCGGCGGCTTCGAGAAAATCGACTTCCTCGTCGGGAAAATCGAGCGTGGCTTCGACCAGTGCGCGCAGTTCCGTCAATTGCGCGACCAGCGCATGGATTTCCTTAGAAAATTCGCCTTGTAACGAGCGCATAGCGCCACGTGCGGCAGCGCCGGTAGCGGCGTCGATCAGGTCGACGACGGCCTCGGCCTGCGCCAGGTCGAGTTTTCCGTTGAGGTAAGCGCGGCGCGTGAATTCGCCGGGTTCGGCCAGCCTCGCGCCAAGATCGAGGCAGCGGGCGAGCAGCATCCGTAGGACTACCGACCCCCCGTGCCCCTGCAATTCGAGGACGTCTTCGCCGGTATAGGAACGCGGCGCGGGGAAATAGAGCAACAGCCCGCTATCGATCACTCCGCCGTCGGCGGCCCGAAACTCGGCCCGCATCGCCATCCTGGCCTTGGGCTGCCGGCCGCTCAGAGCCTCGGCGAAAGCCGGCAGGCCATGCCCCGAAAGGCGCACGATACCGATGCCACCACGGCCGGGCGCCGTGGCGATGGCCGCTATCGTCTCGGGAAGCGCACCCAGATCCGTACCCGAACCTCTACGCCGGAATCAGGCCTTGGCGTCGTTGGCCGCTTTTCCGCCACCTTCGATGACCCGCGTAATCTGCCACTGCTGGATAATGGACAGCGTGTTGTTAACCACCCAGTAAAGCACCAGACCGGCCGGGAAGAAGAAAAACATGCCGCCGAAAATGAACGGCATCATCATCATCACCTTGGCCTGGATCGGATCGGGTGGCGTCGGGTTGAGCTTGGTCTGGATCAGCATGGTGACGACCATGACGACCGGCAGCACGTAAAAGGGATCGGCCGAAGAAAGGTCGGTGATCCACAGCACCCACGGCGCGTCGCGCATCTCTACCGCGCCGAGCAGCGCCCAGTAAAGGGCGATGAAAACCGGTATCTGCACCATGATCGGCAAACAGCCGCCCAGCGGATTAATCTTCTCGCGCTTGTAAAGCTCCATCATTTCCTGATTGAGCTTGGCCCGGTCGCTACCGTGACGTTCCTTCAACGCCGTCAGACGCGGCGTAACCTGGCGCATCTTGGCCATCGACTTGTAGCTCGCGGCCGAAAGCGGATAGAAGAGCGCCTTGATGCCGACGGTCAGCAGAACGATAGCCCAGCCCCAGTTACCGACCAGCTTGTGGATTGCGTCCAGACACCAGAAAATCGGCGCAGCGACGATGGTCAGCCAACCGTAATCGACGACCAGCGGCAAACCTTCGGCGCCGATTCCGCCGTCGACAACCGGCCGGGCAAGCTGGTCGAGAACCGACTGAACCTGCGGGCCTGCGTAGAGCGGCATCGAAAGCGTCGTCCTGGTGCCGGGCGCCATTTGCGCGACCGGCACGATGACGCCGGCGGTATACATCGGCTCCCTGCTGCCCTCCACCTTGCGCACATAGTATTCGCGGGGTGCCTTGACCGCCGGCAACCAGGCCGCGACGAAATAGTGTTGTACCATCGCCAGCCACCCGTTGTCGGCCTTGGTGGCGAACTTGGCCTTGCCCTTGTCGATATCGGAAAAATCGATTTTCTGGTACTTGTCGTGTTCCGTATAAACCGCCGGGCCGGTGAAGGTACTGACCATCGTCGTTTCGCCGGCCGGCGCCTTGGCGTCGCGCTGGAGCTGGAAATAAGCGTGCGGCGCCAGCTCCTTCTGGCTGCCGTTGTCGACTTCGTAAGCGACGTCGATCAAATAACTGCCGCGCGTGAACGTCAGTATCTTCGCCACCCTGACACCATCGACGGCCGGCGCTTCCAGGCGCAAAGTTAGCGTCTTGGCGTCGGCGCCCATTTCGCGAGCGCCGGGAAGCGCCGCGAAGATCGTCTTGTGATTCGGTAAACCTTCTCCGATCAGACCGCTCTGCGCGACATATTGATGCTTGGCTTCAAACAGGGAAAGGCTCTTATCTTTCTCGTCGATCGCCTTGTAGCGATTGAGATCGAGGCCGACAATATCGCCGCCCAGCGCCGATACCTCGACCGAGAACAGATCGGTTTTGACGCTGACGGTTTCGGCTTTCACCGGCGCCGGGCCTGTGCCGGGAACAGCCATCACGGCGTTGGGCGTTTGCAAGCTCACCGTCGGCTGGGGCGCGACGCCCACGCTTTGGGCCGCAGGAGCACCGGCGGTCGCCGGAACTGCTTTCGGCAGGTTGTACTTCTGCCAGGCATCCCAGAGCATGACGAGGGAGAAGGAGAAGACAAGCAGCAGGAGAAGGCGTCGGTTGTCCATGAACGGCCTATGCGAAAAGTTTCAGGGAAGTCGGGAACATCTCAGGGTACAGGATCAAAACCACCGGGGTTCCAAGGATGACAGCGCGAAATGCGTTTCAGGCCAAGATGTGTGCCTTTGACGGCTCCGTATCTTTCCACTGCCTCGGCGGCGTACTCGGAACAGCTCGGGAAAAAACGGCAACGCCGCCCGAGAAATGGGCTAACCGCGTATTGATAGATGCGGATCGGTACCAGCAGCAGTTTCATCGTCTCATCGTTCGGGTCATGTCAGTTTGCCCAGCAAGGCGCGAATTTCCTCGGCCAGAACCAGACGATCCAGCAGTTTTGGCCTGACCGCCAAGCGCAATATGAGATCGCGCGCCGGAAGACGATAACGCAGCAGGCGGAAATTTTCGCGGGCTAAACGCTTGACCAAGTTCCGGTCAACCGAGCGCTTGAGCAGCCTCTTGGCAACCACCAGACCGAGCCGCGCACCCGCGAAAACCGGCGTATCGCCACTTGTCCGAAGGCGGTAATGTAACAGGAAATGAGCGCTTCTCAGCGCCCTCCTAAAACCAAAAACGGATGAAAATTCATCCGTTTTGGTCAGGCGATACAGCTTCGGAAACGCGTTGCCCGTTAGACGGCGCGCTCCCGCAGACGGCTCGGCGCTCAAACGGCCAAACGGTGACGACCTTTGGCGCGGCGCGCGCGGATAACGGCACGACCACCACGAGTAGCCATGCGAACGAGAAAACCGTGGGTGCGCTTGCGGCGGATAACCGAAGGCTGATAAGTGCGTTTCATGATTAAACCTTTGAAGTCAGAGCGAAGTAAACGCGCAATTAGACATCCTCAGATACTGGATTGTCAAGCCAAAAGTTTTCTTACTCCTGTGGATAACTTTCTTCCAACAGGTTAAAATCATTCTCTTGTTCTGCCCGAACGGTATCGCATAAAACCCATAACCAACCGAATAAACAACACTTTACATTTCAACGCCGGAAGAGCGTCGCCACCTCCGGCCATTTTCTCTTCTTTTCCCGAACGAAATTGCGCAAGGTACTGGTTTGAAACGGCTGTTATGCCTTTCTTTAGCAGCGCCAATTTGAGATAAAGCCGACTAGCCACAGATGAGTAGTTTCTGGATCTCCTGTCTGACCCAATTCGAGCAAGAACTGCCCGCCCAGCAATTCAACACCTGGATTCGTCCTTTGCGGCTGGAAGGCGAAGAGGACGCCGCAAATGGATTGCGCCTGATGGCGCCCAACGGCTTTATTTTAAAATGGGTCAGAGAACGCTACCTGGCTCGTATCGAAGAGCTGGGAACGGCCTATTACGACGTTCCGGTCACTATTGCGCTAACGCTTGGAGACGCCAAAATCGTTGCGGGCAGTTTGGCACCTTCTACCGGCAGCAAACTGTCGCCCGGCACGCCAAGTAACCAAAGCGCTCCCGGCGAAACACTTCCAGTTTCGGAAAGCGGCTACGCCACGCATTCCACGTACGAAAAAACCCGCCTGATTCCCGGTTTCACCTTCGACAACCTGATCGTCGGCAAAGCCAACGATCTGGCGCGGGCCGCCTCGACACAAGTGGCCACCAACCCCGGCGGTTCGGCCTATAACCCTCTGTTTATTTACGGCGGCGCGGGTCTCGGCAAAACCCACCTGATACACGCTATCGGCAACCATATCCTTCATTGCAACCCGGAAAAAGTGGTTCGCTATGTCCATGCCGAAGACTATTATTCGGACGTTGTTCGCGCCTACCAAAAAAAATCCTTCGACGTTTTCAAACGCTATTACCGGTCGCTGGATGTGCTATTGCTCGACGACGTGCAGTTTTTCAACGGAAAAAACCGGACACAGGAAGAGTTTTTTTTCGTTTTCAATGCCTTGATCGAAGCGAAGAAACAAATTGTCATCACCTGCGACACCTACCCGAAAGATATTTCGGGTCTGGTAGACCGCCTGATTACCCGTTTCGACTGGGGCCTCACAGTGCAGATCGAGCCTCCGGAAATCGAAATGCGTGTCGCGATTCTGAAAAAGAAAGCCGAAGCCGAAGGTGTAACGCTCGACGACGAAGTGGCTTTTTATGTCGCCAAGCACTTGCGTTCCAATGTTCGAGAGCTGGAAGGCGCACTGAAAAAAGTGTTGGCTTATTCCTCGTTCCACGGTCGCGAGATCGCGCTGGATTTGGCCAAGGAAGCGCTCAAGGACTTGATCGGCGCCGTCAACCGCCAGATAACCGTAGAAAATATCCAGAAAACCGTGGCCGACTATTTCAAGATCAAAGTCTCGGATCTCTTCTCCAAAAAGCGTACACGGGCGATTGCTCGACCCCGTCAGGCGGCGATGTGGCTGGCCAAAAACCTGACTTCACAGAGCTATCCGTCAATCGGCGAAGCGTTCGGCGGCCGGGATCACACGACCGTGCTGCACGCCGTACGAACCATCGACACGCTGCGCGCCAAAGACAGCGACCTCAACCACGATCTGCACGTGCTGCTACAGGTAATAAAGGGGTAACACCACGCCGCATCCGGTTGTATAAGTGCTCGGGAAAACTGTTGGCAGTTGGTGGATAGAATTGGTGTCGATGGGCTGTGGATAAATTGTTAAATATTGCCCACAGGTGGATACAGGCTTTTTTCAGCCCCTCTTTTTTGTTTCAACTTGCTGAAAAATAGATTAGAAATAGAGATATCCACAGAGTTGTCTTTGAGATTATCTTTATAGGATTTATATATATGCTTTTAATTAAAACTCCACGCGATTCGCTTCTCGCTCCCTTGCAATCCGTATCGGGCATCGTCGAAAAGCGACATACGCTGCCGATCCTGTCCAATGTTCTGCTCGAAAAAAAGGACGACAGGCTGACTTTGCTGGCGACCGACATCGAAATTCAGATCACCACGATCAACGATGGTGCGGCAGGCGACGGCGATGGCGCGATAACGGTCGCGGCGCGCAAGCTGCAAGACATTTTGCGTTCGCTGCCGGAGAGTGCTGAGGTCAGCCTGATTCTCGACGACAAGCGCTTGCAGGTGCGCGCCGGAAAAAGCAAATTCAGCTTGCAGACGCTGCCGGCCGAAGACTTTCCGCGTATGGCGCTGTCCGAAGGCGATTTGAAGAAATTCACGGTGACGCAGAAGCAGTTCCGTCATCTGTTGGCGCAAACGCAGTATTCGATGGCGACGCAGGATGTGCGCTATTATCTGAACGGGCTCTTGTTGCTGGTCGACGGTAAAGAGCTGCGTGCCGTAGCGACCGACGGGCATCGCCTGGCGTACGCCAGCATGCCGCTGGACGCCGAGCTGGCGCGCCAGGATCTTATTTTGCCGCGCAAGACGGTGCTGGAACTGAGCCGTTTGCTGGCCGACAGCGACGAGCCTTTGAGCGTCGAGATGGCGCCCAACCAGATCCGTTTCCAGTTTGGTCACACCAACCTCGTGTCCAAACTGATCGACGGCAAGTTCCCCGACTACGAGCGCGTGATTCCGCCGAGCTTCAAGAATCTGGTGTCTTTGAACCGGAGCGCGTTGCTTCAGTCTATGGTTAGAGCGGCGATCCTGACCAACGAAAAGTTTCGGGGCGTTCGTTTGGTGCTCGCCGACGGCAGCCTGAAAATCATGGCGGCCAACGCCGAGCAAGAAGAGGCGCAGGAGGAACTCGAAGTGACTTATCAGGGCGACCCGCTGGATGTCGGATTCAACGTGGGATACTTGCTCGACGTGCTCAACAACACCTCGGTCGAGAATGTCGAATGGGGTTTCAACGACGCCAATTCAAGCTCGCTGTTGATGATCCCGGGCAACGACCGCTTCAAATACGTCGTGATGCCGATGCGTATCTGAGAAACAGTTTTT
>JACQYA010000180.1 GCA_016208425.1 Betaproteobacteria bacterium | reverse complement strand
CGTCGGCGCGCGTTTCCAGCGGGACGAACTCGTGTCCCATCGGGCCGGGCACGTCGGAGCCGACGACGAAGTGCGCCTTGCGGGCGTCGATCTTGGTCAGGCCGTAAAACTCGGTGACCCAGATGCCCGAAATGTCCGCCGTCTTGTGTCCGGGCGCGTATTTGCCCAAGTCGCCCAAGTACTTGAACAGATCCTTCGCGCCGTCGAAGTAGTGAACGTGGCCGTCCTTGTAGGTCACCAGCGCGATCCAGTTCGGGTACTTGGAAACCAGCATCCCGCACACCGGGCACAAGTCCTTGTTGCCCGGTTTCGGGAGCGGCTCTGCGGCGGCCAGGAGCGCTACGGGCACACCTGCCGCCAGCGCGCCGGCGGCGACCAGAAAATTGCGGCGCAGCATGTCAGTGCTTGTGTTCCGTCGCCGCGCGCTTGCGGCGTTCCTCGCGGTTCTTGCGGATCATCGAGGCGTCCTGCGCCATGTCCGTGTAGGCGGCGAGCAAGGCCTTGTCGAAATTGCCGAGTTCGCCGCCGTTCGCCGCCATCGCCGTTTTTGCCGCTTCCTCGCTGCCGAAGGCGACCTTGCTGCGCTTGGTCATGACGCCCTTGATCTGGCTGCCGATCAGGAAAGTCGCCTTGTCGACGTCGACCAGCGGCTTGATCTCGGCCGGCGAGGCGTTGTCGCCGACCCAGATGCCCTTCGGCTCGCGATCGATGTTGATGGAGAGGCTGATCGACGCGCAGTGCAGCGAGCACACGCCGTCGGGCAGATCGTCGCTGTATTGGATGAGCATGCGCGAGTGGTGAAACATCTTGCGATCCATGCCGCAATACGGGCATTTGGCGAATTTCTCGATGTCGTTTTCCTGCGGTTTGGCGTCGGCGGCTTTTTTCGGCGTGAATTGCGCCGGGGTGCCGTCGGTCGGGCAGGATGGTTGCGCGTGTGCGCCGGTGGCGGCGAGGCCGGTGGCGGCCAGGGAAAGTTTCAGCATGTCGCGGCGGTTCATGGCGATACTCCTGTGAGAACGAGAAAACGGTGGCCAAAGCGGCGTTCGGCGAATGCTCGAAATATTAGTCGCTTCCGATGCTATCGGCGTGCGGCAAATTGTCGCAAGAGGTACGCCTTCAGCCGATCAGGCGTTGCATCGCCGAGGTGTAGCGCAGCCCTTGCCACACGGTGGCGACGCCCAGCGCGATCACGAACAGCGCCGCGCCCTTGAGCAGCCAGCCGCGCGTTTTTACGCCGAGTTTGCCGAACAGGAAGCTCGCCGCAAGCATCGAGGGCAGGGTGCCGGCGCCGAAGGCCAGCATCAGCAGGACGCCGTCGATGAGCGAAGGTGCTGTGGTTGCCTTCACCGCCACCGCCATCGTCATCGAGCACGGCATCAGGCCGTTGATTGCGCCGCCTATCGTCGCGCCGACCAGGGGGCCGCGCTGCGTGGCTGCAACGAATTGTCGGCGCAGCCAGGCGAGCGGCGCAAAACCCAGCGAATTGCGGATCGGCGAAACGCCGAGCAGATCGAGGCCGAGCAGGATCACGACGAAGCCGGCGCCGATCTGCAACAGGCCCTGCAGTTTGCCGAAGGAGCCGGTTTGCACCAGTACCGTACCGAGCGCTGCGGCGATCAAGCCGATTACGGCATACACGCCAACGCGGCTGAAGTGGTAGGCGAGGTAAGGCGCGAAATTTCTCGCGCCCAGTTTCATGAAAAAGCCGGTGACCAGACCGCCGCACATGCCGAGACAATGGCCGCTACCGAGCAGGCCGGTCATGAAGGCGAGTCCGTAGGAGAATTCGGTCGTCAGCGCGATCATCGCCGATAAGCCGTTACCGCTTCTGCAGCCGCAACGAGTTGCTCACCACCGACACCGAGGAGAGCGCCATCGCTGCGGAGGCGATCATCGGGTTGAGGCGGCCGGCGGCGGCGACCGGGATCGCCACGACGTTGTAACCGAGCGCCCAGAAGAGGTTCTGGCGAATGACCTTCATCGTCTGGCGCGACAGCGTTATCGCCGTAGCGACGCGCGAGATGTCGCCGCCGACCAGCGTGATGTCGGCCGACTCGACGGCGATGTCGGCGCCGCCGCCAATCGCAAAGCCGACATCGGCGGCGGTCAGCGCCGGCGCATCGTTGATCCCGTCGCCGATCATGCCGACGCGCTGGCCTTGCGCTTGCAGGTCGCGGATCAGTGCCAGCTTGATCGCCGGGGTGGCTTGGGCGACGACGCTTTCGATGCCGACCTGACGGGCGATGTGTTGTGCGGCGGCGGCGACATCGCCGGTCGCCATCAGCGTTGCGATGCCCATGCGGTGCAGTAGGGCAATGGCGTTGCCGACACCCTGGCGCGCCTGGTCGGCGATGGCGAAGAGGGCGACGACACGGTTATTTTCGGCGACCAGCACCGGCGTCTTGCCCTGTTCCGCCAGCGCGTCGGCCCGCGCTTGCAGTGCGGCGCAGGAAACGCCGGCTTCCTCCAGCAGCGCAGCATTGCCGATCAGCAGCTTCCGTCGCCCGCAGGTGGCGCGCACGCCGCGACCCGGAAGTGCGGAAAAATCCTTGCAGGCGACCGGTTTGGCGCCTCGCGCCAGGCAGTAAGCGCCAATCGCGCGCGCCAGGAAGTGTTCCGAGCCGGCCTCGGCGCCGGCAATTCGGGCGAGCAGCGCCGTTAGTGAGGGATCGTCGACGCCTTCGGTGGCAATGAAGTCGGTGACCGTGGGTTTGCCTTCGGTAATCGTTCCCGTCTTGTCGAAAACCACCGTCGTGAGCCTGGCGGCGGTTTCCAGCGCCTCGCCGTCGCGGATGTAGATGCCGCGTCGCGCCGCCTGGCCGGCGCCGACCATGATCGCCGTCGGCGTCGCCAGCCCGAGCGCGCAGGGGCAGGCGATGAGCAGTACGGCGATGGCGTGCGCCAGCGCGGTCGCCGGGTGCGCTCGGGCGAGCAGCCAACCGGCGAAGGTCGCCCCGGCAATGCCGCCGACGGCGGGGACGAAGCGCGCGGAAATGCGGTCGGCCAGTTTTTGCACCGGCAGTTTCGACCCCTGCGCGTGGTCGACCAGCTTGACGATGCCGGCCAGCACGGTATCCGGCCCGACGGCCGTGGCGCGCAGCGTGAAGCTGCCGTGGCCGTTCAGGCAGCCGCCAACCACCGGGTCGCCGCCGCGTTTGGCGACGGGCAGCGATTCGCCGGTGAGCATCGCTTCATCGACTTCCGATTGGCCGTCGAGCACGATGCCGTCGGTCGGAATCTTGTCGCCGGCGCGTACGCGCAGCACGTCGCCGACCCCCACTTCGTCGATAGCCACAACGCACTCTTCGCCATCGCGCAGCACGATGGCGGTGCCGGGTTGCAGCGCGATCAGCATGCGGATCGCCTCGCTGGCCTGGCCTTTGGCGCGCTCTTCGAGATAACGGCCGAGCAGGACGAAGCAGACGATGCCGGATGCCGCCTCGAAATAGACGTGATGCGGCCGGCGGAACAGGCCGGGCAGGCTGTACAGATAAGCTGCGCCGGCGCCGATTGCGATCAGCGTATCCATGTTGGCGGATTTCTGTTGCGCGAGCTTCCAGGCTTTGACGAAGATTTCCTTGCCCGGCCCGAACAGCACCGGCGTCGCCAGCGCGAATTCGAGCAGACGCAAGGCCGGCGAACGGTGCATGGCCATGCCGAGCAACATCGCCGGCGCGCTCAATGCGGCCGAGATGAGGACGCGGCGTTTGGCGAGCGCCAGTTGTTCCTTCTCGCGTTCGACGATCAGCCGGCGCTGCGCCAGCGTATCCATCGGCTGCGCCCGGTAGCCCAGTTTGCCGATCAGTTTGAAAACGTCTTCCCGGGTAATTTGCCCGTTCACAATCGCCGTCTGCGCGGCAAAATTGACGTTGGCGCTTTCGATGCGCGGATCGCGGCGCAGCGACATTTCGATAAGCAGCGAGCAGGAAGCGCAGGTCATGCCCTCGACCGCCAGCGAGCATTCCTGCAACGGCGCATCGCCGATGGCGTCCGTCGCCGGGGCGGGTTCTGCCTTCGGGCGTATCGTCAGATTGCCGATCACGGCATCGACAATGGCCAGCAGACGCGCTTCCGGCAGGCGTGTCGGGTCGTAGTGGATGACCAGCGAGCCGATCTCGGGAACGGCGCGCACTTCCTTGATCTCCGGCCGTTTGCGCAAGAGGATTTCGAGGAGGTAGCAGCGCTCGACGTTCTTGACGAGCGGCGGCGCAAGCAGGCGCACACGCCGCGTCAGACGGTGCGCGATGCGGAAATGCCGATAGGCGGCGCTCATTTCCTGGGCATTGCCTTGCGATAGCGGACGAGCAGGAAGACGAGGTAGAACACCGTCAACCAGGCGTTGCGGAATTTCAGCGGTTCGCGCAGCCAGCGTTGGGTAATCAGATCCCAATGCACGCGAATCAGGTAAAAGGCGAGCAGATCGTTGAGGAAGTTGGTGATCGCTTTCTCGGTCAGCGCGCTTTCGAGGACGGGTTGCACGCGCGTTTGCAGGCCGCGCAACTGGCGGGTGTGCGACATTCGCCGCATCAGCCGATCGAGCATCTTTCCGGCACGCGCTTCGAGCATCTCGACGACGTTGGAGAGCCGTTCGGAAGCCGGTACGAGGGACAGGTCGGGCGTCGCTTCCGGTTCCGCCGGAAGGCGCTGGAGCGCGGAGAATAGCGCGCGCGCCACCTCGCGCACCGAGCACACATGCTCGTCGTAGCAAACCGACAGCTTGCCGTCGCCAGCAGATAGCGCGACGCGATAAACGCCGGCTTGCGCGTGCAGCGCCGTTTGGATCGCGCTGGAAGGGGCGGCAGAACAGATGACTGCCGGCAGGGCAAAGCGGATATGGCCTGCCTCACGATGACGGACGACGATCTGGCGAGCCAGCGCATCCGGGTCGATAGCTGTGGGATCGATAGCCAAACTCATCGCCAGTCTCCGTCCGGGCGGCGTCAGGCCGACGGCGCCGTGGATTCGGCCGGCGCCGCTTGCGCAGCTTCGGTTTCCTTTGCCTCTTCGAGCAAGTCGGCGAGATTTTCCTTCTGCTGCAAGGCAAAGTCGCGGCTCATCCCGCTTGCCTTGGAGACCGCGAGAACGATTTCCTTGCGGTATTTGTGCAACACATAGCCGGCGGCGACACCCCCGGCGATGCCTGCAACGAGCAGAGTCAGCGGATTGGCGAACAGCGAGCGGGCGACGATGCCGCGCGCCATGTAACCGGCGCCGGCCATCGCCGCACCCTGCGCCAGCGGATTGCCCATCATGTGCCCCATCGCCCCGCCCATGCCTTCGCCCATCATGTGCGGCATCTTTTGGGCGGCTTCTTTCATCATCGTGTTCATCTTCATTCCTTTCAGGATTTGCGCCTAGCTTTGCGGCTAACTGTCGCCACTCTGCTCCGCTCTTTCCGGCGCTTCATTGATCTCATGCAACATTCGATAGATCCCTTTGCAACCCTCGCAACAGAATTGCAGTGTCTTTTCCGGCGTGCGCAGCGTGAAAGGCCGCATGCCGCAATCCAGTCCGCATAGGTCGCAGGGTTTGCCGTCGTTCATCGGAGCGATTCCACTGCGATGCGCTCGAAAGTCGCTTCGTCGGCTTCGCCCAGGACTTTGGCGCGGATTTTGCCATCCCTGCCGACAAAGAACGTCGTCGGCAAGGCGACGACGCCATATTGCTTCGAGATTGCCGCATTCTCGTCGAGCAGCGCCGGGTAGGCGACGCCGATCTTCGCGATGAACGCCTGCACCGCTGGCTTGTCCTGCCCGGCGTTGACCGCCAGCACTTCCAGCCCCTCGCCCTTGTGGCGCTGCCAGACCTGTTCGATGGACTTCATCTCGTTTTCGCAATAACGGCACCAGTCGGCCCAGAAGCGGATCGCGACGACCTTGCCGCGCAGATCGTCGGGAAAGGCGACGCGACTGCCGTCCAGCGCGGCGAGCAGGGTCGTCAGTGCATTACGCCATCCGTGCATGTCACCCTTCGAGCAGAACGAGGTTGGAATTGAAAATCATGAACGAGGCGACGGCGGCGAACAAGGCCCACATGAACGCCGACAGCGTTGCCAGCCGCCGGGCGATGGCCGGCGCGATGGCGGTCAGGCTGGAGATGCGGGCGAAGGGCTGGATCGCGCCGACGCCCAGACCGGCCGCCGTCGCGATGAACAGCGGCAGGTACAGCCAGTAGCCCTGGTAGCTGTAGTCCGGTTTGAGCACGCAGAAGGGACAGTGGTGGTGTGGGTGCTCGTAGATGTAGAGCGAGACGAAGGCGAGGATGCCGGCCATCCCCACGGCAAAGCCGATGGCGGAAAACGGTGCGACCAGATAGGCGCCGCGTTGTTTTATCCGGTAGAACCATGCTGTCCCGGCGGCTAGCGCCAGCGCGGCGTAGAAGGCGATCATGGCCGGCAGCGGTGCTGCGGCTGCGGCGTCGCCGCCAAGCCCTTTCGCGTCTTCCGAAAACAGGCTGCCGCAGCACGAGGTAATCACGTCCGCCTTGAGGCCGAGGAAATAGCGCAGTTGCAGCACCGCAGAGACCAGCAGCAAAGGCAGCAGGCACAGCAGCAGGACGTATTTCACCTTGACCAGCGGATAGTCGGGCGCGCGCGTGTCGAGGTGGTTGACCACCAGCCAGCTCGACGCCAGGAAAAATACGACAATCTGCGCGATCAGCGCCGGAAAGCCAAAAACATTGACGTTCAGCGTGCCCACCGCGCACATCGCGCCGACGAACATGGCCGACATCTTCTCGGCGTTGAAGACGAAGAGCAGCAGGGCGACAAGCTGGGTGGCGAAAATGAAGCCGAGCAGCGTCGATAGCAGGTAGGTGCGGCGTTCGAGGACGAGTTGCTTCTCGCTGCCGCTGGCGATGTTCCAGTGGCGAACGATGTCGATGGCGTAGGGCGTCGCGGCGACGAGCAGCGCGACACAGACCAGCGAGGCGAGCAGCAGCGCGATGATCGCCGGCTGGAAAATCATGCGGCGTCCTCCTCCCCTCTCCCCTTGCGGGAGAGGGGTTGGGGGAGAGGGGGAAAACCGGTATGCACCGTCGGTCTCCCTTGCTCAGGCTTCCAAGCGGTGCGAAGGCTCATAGCCATCATTGGTGAGGGGGCACGATGCGCCCGTCGCGCATGTCGACCACCCGATGCACGATGGACGATTCGACGACGAGTGGGTCGTGGCTGGTCAGGATCACCGTCTTGCCGGTGTTCGACAGTTTTTCGAGGATGCCCATGAATTCCATCGCCAGCGCGGTATCGAGGTTGGCCGTCGGCTCGTCGGCAACGACGATTTCCGGGTCGTTGATGAGCGCGCGGGCGATGGCGACGCGCTGCTGTTCGCCGCCCGACAGCCATTCGACCTTTGCTTCCCGGCGATGCGACAGGCGTAGGTCGCCGAGCAGACGTTCTGCGCTCTCGCGCAAGGCACGCCAGTCGCCGCCTAGCGGATAGGCCGGCAACATCACGTTTTCGATGGCCGACAAGCCCTTGATGAGGTTGAACTGCTGGAAGATGAAACCGAAGGTCTGGCGGCGGATGTCGGTCAGGAAGCGTTCGGGCAGGCCGGAAATGTCGCGATCCTTGAGCCGCACCCGCCCGCTGGTCGGTCGCGACAGGCAGCCGACGATGGACAGCAGCGTCGTTTTGCCCGAACCGCTCGGGCCGCGAAAGGCCGTCACGCGCTGCGCCGGCAGGTGCAGGTCGATGCCGTTGAGCGCGTGGAACTCGTTGTCGCGGCCATGGTTGAAGGCTTTGCAGATATTTTTCAGTTCGATCATTTCATCCCCGCATCACCGAATCGGGGTCGGTGATCGCCGCCCGCCAGATCGGCACCAGCGTCGCCGCCGCGTAGGGGAAGACGGTGAAGAAGAACAGCGTGGCGACCTGGAAGCCGTCGATCACCGGATTCAACTCAAAACGCGGATAAAGCACCGCCCAGCCTTTGAGCACCGGCGCAAACAGCGACGACGAAAAGTGGAAGACGTGCAGGTAAGCGGCGACGTAGCCGATCAGGAACGCGGCCAGCGAGACCAGCGCGCCTTCCCAGAATTTCATCTTGATGACGTCGCCGGTTTCCCAGCCGATGGCCTTGAGGATGCCGATTTCACGCTTCTCCTCGGCCGACAGGCCGGACGCTTTTTCCCAGGCGAAGATGGCGAAGGCGAGGATGGACAGCGACGCCAACGCCAGCACGATGCCTTCGCGCCAGTTGAAAATCGACTCGTAGGTGCGCAGGATCTCGTCGCGCAGGATCGGGCGCGAATCCGGGAACTGCAAGGAAAGCTTGGTCGCGACGTTGCGCACTTCCTGCGGGTTGACCACCGAAAGGGCGATGTCGGTGAAGTAGCCGGGCGCGATCTCGAAAAAGCCCCGGAAATCGTCCTCGCTCATCAGCACCAGATCGGCGCTGACCAGCTCGGATTCCTGCGCCAGGATGCGCGCTATCGTAAAACCGAACAGTTTGCCGGAATACGATCGGAAGGAAATCGCGTTGCCGACCGCCAACCCGCGCGCCCTGGCCAGCCCGGCGCCGACGACCAGCGTGCCGGAGCTTATCGATTCGTTGCTCGGCGCCATGAAGGTGTAGTTAGCCTTGACCACCGGGTCGTAGTAATAACCCCAGAGCCGACCCTCCTTCTTCTGCACGCCGCGAATCCGCCCGACGCGCTCCAGGGTGCCGGGCGGGATCAGATCGTGGCGGCCGGCGACCATACGCTGCAAGACGACCTCGGGCGCACCGTCCAGCACATGCGCCGCCTCGTGGCGCAGCGCGTGCGTGAACAGCATCACCGAGGCGAGCAGGAAGACGATCAGCGTGTAGACGAGCAGCAGCCCCACGTTTTTCGCCTTGCGCCGCGCCAGCGACGAGAGCGTGAAATCAATCAGGTACTTCTGTTTTTCGATCCAAAGCTTCATGAGGAACCATCAGGTGAGCGGGTGGCGGCACCAGCGAACCGCTCGGAAAGTGTTCGAGACCCAGCGGGTGATCCTGAAAGGCCGAATGCAGGTCGGCCTGCGACAGGTGGCGGGTATAGCGGGCTTCGGTGAATAAGCAGAGGTCGGTGAGTTGCAGGCGCGCGACCAGGTCGCGTTTCTGCGTCATGACATCGGCGCGCCGATGCCGCAACCATGCGGCGTCGGCGAAAGTGGCGGCAAAAACGCCGGTTGCGCAGAGCAGGGCGGTGAAAACGAGGTGGCTAGGGCGGGCTATAACCACAGGCGGAACAATCGCAGCAAAACACCCCGAAAGGCCGTCAGATGCGGTTCGAGGCGCGCATCAGCGCACCGCGCAGGGCGATGGTCAGGCTAGCGCCGATGCCGACGCGCTGCGCCAGCGCCGGCAATATGATTAACGAAGCCAGTGCAAAACCTGCGCCGAGCAGCAGGGACGGCAGTTCGCCGCCTTCTTCGACAATGTTTTTTTGCTGGTTCTGCATGATCGATTTCCCCGCAACTGGCGATAACGTTCTATTGCTGGATCGTAGTCCGATTCGCCGGGTTGGGGAATGCGGCAAATTGTCGCACCGCCAAGATGAAGCACTGACCGTCAGTGCTTCATCTTGCTGTGGTCCATCTCTCCGCCCATCGGCATCATTGCCTGCGCTTTCTTCACCGGGACATCGATCTTTTTCCGGCTACCGTCGTCGAAGATCAGCGTTATTGGGACGCTATCGCCTTCCTTCAGCGTTTGCTTCAGATCGATCAGCATCACATGGTAGCTGCCGGTCTTCAGTTCGGCCTGGCCCTTGGCCTTAATTTCGATTTCCTTGACCTGACGCATGCGCATCACGCCGTTATCGTTGATGTGGTTGTGCAATTCGACGGTCTTGGCCACCGGGCTGTCGGCCTTGACCAGCTTGCGGTCGGCGGCCCCGTCGTTCCTGATGGTCATGAAGGCGAGCGAGGTCGGCGTACCGGGCGGCACGGCGCGCACGGTGGCGTCGGTCACGGTGAAGTCGGCTTCGCCGGCAAAAGTTGCCGTCGATAGCGCAACGGCGGCGAACATCAGGGCGAGACGAGAAGACGCGATGTTCATGAAAACTCCTGGGTTGGGCGTGGAAATTCTATTTTTCGCTTGCGCCCGCCAGCAGCGGGCGAACGGTGGCGACGATCTGCTGCGGCGTCGAGGCATGCGGCAGGCTGGCGACTAGTTTTCCGCCGGTATCGATGACATAGGTGACCGACGAGTGGTCGACCGCGTACTGGCCTTCGGCGTTCTGCTTTTGCTTCG
>JACQYA010000190.1 GCA_016208425.1 Betaproteobacteria bacterium | reverse complement strand
TCCCGCCGCTCGCTTTCGATCCGGCCGCGCAGCTCGTCCTGCATTTTTTCAAAAGCGGTAAACAGGTGCGTGACCTCGTCGTTGCCCCGGTGCGACATCTCGTTGTCCAGCTTGCCGCCGGCCACCGCATCCGCCACTTCCACGGTATCGGCAATCGGCCGTGTGATGCTGCGGATGAAGAAGAACGCGAAAAACGCGACGAGCGCCGTCACCAGTACGGCAATGCCGACCAGCAGGTTCACCGTCGACAGATACGTGGCTTCGGATTCCTGAAAGAGCGCCTTGCCAGTGCTGGCGTAGTAGTTGCGCAGATCGTCGGCGGCTTTGCCGGCTTTGGCATAAGTTTCGGGAATGGTTTTGGTATTGATCTCGGCCGCTTTCTCGAAATCCCCGGCGAGCAGCGCTTCCCGGCCCGCCGTCAATCCGTCGCGAACGAAGGTGCCGCGCGTCTGCTCGTAGGCGCTGGCGAGCTGCTCCTCTTCGGCGCTCAGCTTACGGTTTTTGAACTGCTTCCAGAGCTCGCTGATTTCGTCGCGGTTTTTTATCAGCAGATCGGTATGCACCGTCAGCGGATGGGTATGCTTGTCCACGTAGCGATAACCCGGATCGTGCTGCAAACCTTGCGCGATCATCAAGCGGTTTTCGTTCATCAGCGCCTGGATGCGCAGGACGATGGCGCCCGGCTCCATCTTCTCGCTGAAAATCGCTCCCGTCGACCGATTGAGGCCGCGCATGGCGTTGACCGCGATGACGACGAGCACGATGAACCAGAACGCCATACTCATCGCCTGCGCGAACAGTCGGGTGCCGATCCGGTAGTTACGCAAATCAAACATGGTTCTTTCCCCCTGCACGCTCAATGGGTGGCCGCGTGGTCGATCAGTTCCATATCGCGGCTGGTCATCAACTGCGCGATGTCGGTCACGATCAGCATGCGCTTGTCGATGGTCGCCAGCCCGAGAATATATTTCGTGTCGAAGCTGGCGGAAAAGTCGGGCGCCGGCCGTATCTGCTGCTGCGCCAGCGAAAGAACGTCCGAGACACTATCGACGACCATGCCGATCACGCGCTTGGCCACATTCAGGATGATGACCACGGTGAAAGGAGTGTACTCGGCCGCCCCGAGTTTGAACTTGATGCGCATGTCGACGATGGGGACGATGATGCCGCGCAGGTTGATGACGCCCTTGATGAAAGGCGGCGCGTTGGCGATCATCGTCGGCGGCTCGTAGCCCCGGATCTCCTGCACCTTGAGAATATCGATCGCGTATTCCTCGTCGCCCAGCGTGAAGGTGAGAAACTCGCTCGCGGCCTGCTCATCGTCCTGCGCAGAACCGGTCTGCTGATTCACGTTTTCCATCGTCTGCTCCGTTCGCTATTGTTCCAGGCGGCCGCCATGCTTACGCGGCGGCCATGTTTACGCAGCGGCCATATTTACGCAGCAGCCATTTGCGCCGATTTCGCCATCGCCGCCAGCGCGGAGATGTCGAGGATCAGCGCCACATGCCCGTCGCCCATGATGGTCGCACCCGAGATACCGGCCACCCGGCGGAAGTTGTTTTCGAGGCTCTTGATGACCACTTGGTGCTGGCCGACCAGCGCGTCGACAAAGAGCGCCGCCCGCGTGCCGTCGGCGTCGAGAATCACCATGATGCCTTGCGTCAGATTGGCCGCAGCCGGCTTGATGCCGAAAATCTCGTGCAGCACGATCACGGGCAGATACTCGCCGCGCACGCGGATTACCCGCGCCTGGTTGGACAGCGTCTTGACATCCCGCAGATCCGGCTGCACCGATTCGATGACGTACGATAAGGGAAGGATGTAGATCTGGTCGCCGACCGCCACCGACATGCCGTCGAGAATCGCCAGCGTGAGCGGCAGGCGCACGGTCATGCGCGTGCCGATCCCGGTCATGCTCTCGATTTCGACGCGCCCGCCCATGGCCTGGATATTGCGGCGCACCACGTCCATGCCGACGCCGCGCCCCGACACGTCGGTGACCACATCCGCCGTCGAGAAGCCGGCCTCGAAGATCAGCATCCAGACCTCCGCATCGCTCATCTGGTCGGACACTTGGAAACCGCGTTCGCGCGCCTTGGAAAGGATTTTCGGGCGGCTGAGGCCGCCGCCGTCGTCGCCCACTTCGATCACGATATTGCCGCCCTGATGCGCGGCGCGCAACGTGATGGTTCCGGTCGGGTTCTTGCCGGCCGCCGCGCGCCTGTCCGGCATTTCGATGCCGTGATCGAGGCTGTTGCGGATCAGGTGGGTCAGCGGATCGGCAATTTTTTCGATCAGACCCTTGTCGAGTTCGGTCGTCTCGCCGCTCATTTTCAGTTCGACCAGTTTGCCGAGTTTCGACGACAGATCGCGTACCACGCGCGGAAAGCGCGAGAAGACGAAGGAAATCGGCAGCATGCGGATCGACATCACCGATTCCTGCAAATCGCGCGTGTTGCGTTCAAGCTGCGCCAGACCTTGCGCCAGGCGCTCGGGAACGGAACCGTGCATCTGCTCGGCGCATTGCAGCAGCATCGCCTGGGTAATCACCAGTTCGCCGACCAGGTTGATGAGCTGGTCTACCTTTTCAACGCCGACGCGGATCGACGAGGTTTCGGCAGCGGTCGCAGCGGGGGCGGCTTTGACCGCTTTCGCCGCCGGCACCGGAACCGCCCCGGCCTCGGCGCGCGCGGGTTTCGCCGGCCCGGCCGCGACAAGCTGCGGCGCGGTGTCCGCTCGCTGCGGCGCCGCCGCCCGCTCCGGCACCACGGGCGGCGCCGGCAAAGGGGCGAAGAAGCCGAAACCGTCGCCATCTTCCGGCACCGGTGCGGCGGCTGGCGCCGGGGAAGGGGTCGCGTCGAGCGGCACAAAAAAGCCGTAGCCGCAGCCATCGCCCGGTTCCGGCGCCGGCGAGGCCGCCGCACCCGGCGTTTCGGGCAGCGGTTCAAAAAATCCGTAAGCCTCCGCTTCTGCCGGGCTGGCGCTCTCCGTGGCGACCGGCGGCGGCATGTCTTCAAATAGCCCGAACCGGTCATCGACAACCGGCGATCCGGCCGCGCTGGGGAAGAAGCCGAAGGCGCCGCCCGCGTCTTCCAGCGCCGCCGATACCGTTTCGCTAATCCGCCAGGCATCCTGCTCGGCGATGAAATCGATCGAATCCCCGAAGCGTTCCGCCGCTTGATCGGTCTTCAGGCGCAAATGCCAGAAACCGGCGCCGTCGCCGGCCGGGTCTGGGCGGACGATGATCTGCAACTCGCCGTAGCCGCGCAGCTCGTCGAGCAAACCGGAAATGATGGCGGCGTCCGCCGCCGCGTGGGCGGTAGGCACAAATTCGATGTCGTAGCTGCGATGCCCCCCGCTATCCGCCACGGCAGCCGGTGCTGCCGGTGCGGGAGGTGTGGCGGCAGATGCGGCGGCGGGTGTGGCCACCGGCGCAGGCTGCGGGTTTCCGGCAAGCTGTTTCAGCCGGGCGCAGACCGCCTCCATCGCCTGGGGGTCGGCGCCGCCATCGCCACGATGTCCGGCCAGCATGGTTTTGAGCACGTCGCCCGCTTCGAGGAAGGCGTCGACCATATCGGATCGGAGCTTGATCTCGTTCTTGCGCAGGCGGTCGAGCAGCGTCTCAAGGATGTGCGTAACGTCCGTCAGATCGGTAAACCCGAAGGTTCCGCTACTGCCCTTGATCGAATGTGCGGCGCGGAAAATCGCGTTCAGTTGCTCCGGTTCCGGGTTGTCTATGTCCAGTTCCAGCAGCAAGGCCTCCATCGCGGCCAGGTGCTCCTCCGACTCCTCGAAGAAGACCTGGTAGAACTGGGACATGTCTATCGTAGTCATGCTTGCCCTCTGTTAGGCGGGACTGCCGTATGCGCACAAATCTTCCGTCATTCCGGCGCAGGCCGGAATCCGGGCTTTCGGAGCACGAACCGGACCCCGGCCTGCACCGGGATGGCGGAGTATTCGCGATGTGTACATACGGTAGATAAGGCGGGGAGAATCTCGGGGCGGCGCGAACCGGCGGCGGCCGGTTCAGCCGATCACCTTGCGCACGACCTCGATCAGTTTCTGCGGATCGAAAGGCTTGACCAGCCAGCCTGTCGCGCCGGCCGCGCGTCCCTGCGATTTCATGGCGTCCGACGATTCGGTCGTCAGCATCAGGATCGGCACCGTTTTGTAGTGTGCCAGGCCGCGCAAATTGCGGATCAGGGTCAGGCCGTCCATACGCGGCATGTTCTGGTCGGAGAGCACCAGATCGGCATTTTTGACTTTGGCTTTCTCCAGGCCATCCATACCGTCAACCGCTTCGATCACGTCGTACCCCGCGCTTTTCAGTGTAAACGAGACCATTTGGCGAATGGAGGCGGAGTCATCGACTGCGAGAATGGTTTTTGCCATAGTAAAACGTCCTCAAAAATTAAAATAACTCAACTTCACCGTCGGTGAAGCCATCCTGCCGTACCGGGTTGTTTTTGGTGTTATCGTGAATTCGATCCAGCCGCAAGCGTACCGCATCCAGATGCGCGCGCAAACCATCCGCCTGTTGCGGCGCGAACCCCGATGCCGGATCGCCCGACGCGCCCTCGATGCAGGAGGACACGCCTTCCATCTCGCGCATGATCTCGTGCAGCTCGTCCAGCCTTTTCGCTACGTGGTCGATCAGCTGCGTCACCAAATCCTGAAACTGCAACGAAACGACCGCCTGCCCGACGTTGCGCTCCATGGCTTCGGCGATCTCCTGCAGCTTGGCGATTGTTTGGCCGGTGCTCTGGTTCAGTTGCTCGACACTGGACATCGCCTTTTCGACATCCTGTTTCGATTGCAGGGCGAAGGTCATGTCCTGCGCCGCCATGCTGTTGATCGCTTTTTCCGCATCGCCGATCGATTTTTGCATGACGCCGACGCGCTCGCGGATCTGCCGGCTGAAGTGGCTGGTGCGGCCGGACAGGTCGCGCACTTCGTCGGCCACCACGGCAAAACCGCGCCCCGCCTCGCCGGCGCGCGCCGCTTCGATCGCCGCGTTCAGTGCCAGCAGGTTGGTCTGCTTGGAAATGCCTTCGATTTCGCCGAGCATGCCGAGAATCTCGCGTACCTGGCCGGAGATGCGATCTGTCATTTCGACCAGCCCCATGGCCAGCCGGGAACTCTCGATAACACCGGCGACAAAAACGCCCAAGGTATGCGATGTCTGGGCCGCAAAGCTGCCGAACTCGGAACCCCGGTTCCCGTCGCTCTCGTAGTGGCGGACGACCGCCAGGCCGAGCTCCTGCTGCTGCTTGGCCTGATCGGTAATGGCGTGGAAACTGTCGATCAGTTTGCCGATAGCCTCGCTGAACAACTGTTGCGCGCGCGCCAGCTCACCCCGCGTTTCGTCGAACTGTGCGCCGAATTCTTCGCTGCACCGGCGCAGGGCGCCCCCCGTCTCGACAACCAGCCGCGCGTCGGCGTCCCGCTTTGCCAGCTCGGCGGCCGACGCCTCCCTCTGCACGCAGGCGGCCATCCCGGCCAGCAGCAGCCAGCCGGCGGCCAGGACGAGCATGCCGGCGACGAAGGCGCCGCCCCGCAAGGCGGGCTCCAGCGCCGCGAGTACACCTCCGACGAGCGAGACCCACGCCAGCCCCAGAACACGAACCCTGGCAGCTCCAGACATTTCCGCCGCCCCCCCGCTCACCGCTTGCTTCCGGCTTGCGCGGCCGGCGTCAGGGCTTCGGCATCGGCGCCATCGGCGCCGACTTCGACCGGACTGTCCTTGTCGTCCTCACGCAGTAGCGCCTCCTCGGTCCGCTTGTTCAACACGATGATGCTGATCCGGCGATTGATCGAACTCAAGGGGTCGTTCTTGTCGAACAATACCGTGGACGCCAGGCCGACGACGCGCAACACTTTGTGCCCGTCCATGCCGCCGGCGATCATTTCGCGCCGCGAGGCGTTCGCGCGGTTGGCCGAAAGCTCCCAGTTCGAGTAGCCTTTTTCGCTTCCGCCAAACAGCGCGGCGTCCGTATGCCCCGAAAGACTCAGCTTGTTCGGGACCGAATTGAGCGTTTTGCCGATTTCGCGCAAAATCACCCGGGTGTACTGTTTCAGCTCCGAGCTGCTGGTATCGAACATCGGGCGGTTCTGTTCGTCGACGATCTGGACGCGCAAACCCTCGCTGGTGATGTCGAGCAACAACTGCTTCTTGAACTGCTGCAGCGTCGGGTTGTTCTCGATCATCTTCTCGATGTTTTCCTTGAGCTTCCCGAGGGCTATTTTCTCGTTCGCCTCGAATTCCTTGCGCTTGAACTCGGCGTTGGTTTCCTTGGTGCTGATCGTCTTGTTCTTGGAGTCGACGTCGCCCTGCTTGACCTGCCCGGATGATCGCGTCAAATCCTTGCCGCCCCCTTTCAGGACGCTGGAACTGTCGCCTGTCCCGGAACCGCCCTGCATGGCGACCTTCATCGGGTTCGTGAAGTAGTCGGCGATGCCCTTCAGATCGCCCTTGGCCGTCGAACCGAGCAACCACATGAGCAGGAAGAAGGCCATCATCGCGGTCACGAAATCGGCGTAGGCGATCTTCCACGCGCCGCCGTGATGGCCGCCGGCCACCTTCTTGATGCGCTTGATAACGATGGGGCGTACGTCGTCGGCCATCACGTTTCCCGGTCAGCTCGCGGTCAGCAGCAGGATCATCGCGCTACTTGCCCTTGCGGCTCTTGAGGTCTTCCTCAAGCTCGGCAAAAGTCGGGCGCACCCCCGCCACCAGCGTTTTGCGGCCGAACTCGACGGCCACCTGCGGCGCATAACCGGACATCGAAGCGAGCAGCACGACCTTGATGACCTGGTAGATCTTCGACCCCTCGGACGCCTTCTGTTCGAGGAGGCTGGCCACCGGCGCCACGAAACCGTAGGAGATAAGAATACCGAGAAAGGTGCCGACCAGCGCGCCGCCGATCATCTTGCCCAGCACGGCCGGCGGCTCGCCGACCGAGCCCATGACGTTGACCACACCCATCACGGCAACGACGATACCGAAGGCGGGAACGGCGTCACCGACCTTGGCCATCACGTGACCGGGCGTTTCGGCCTCGTGATGGTGGGTGTCGATTTCGATGTCCATCAGGTTCTCGATTTCCATGGCATTGAGGTTGCCGCCGACCATCATGCGCAGATAGTCGGTGATGAACTCCATCACATGGTGGTCGCTGGAGACCGTGGGATATTTGCTGAAAATCGGGCTATCGTGCGGGTTCTCGACATCGCCCTCGATCGACATCAGGCCTTCCTTGCGCACCTTGGCCAGCACCTCGAACAACATGGCCAGCAGATCCATGTACAGCGCCCGGGTGAACTTCGACCCCTTGAAGATCCCCGGCAATGCGCCGACCGTCGATTTGATGATCTTGATATCGTTGCCGGCGACAAAACCGCCCACCGTCAAGCCGACGATGGCGATGTACTCCAGCGGCACCCACAGCGCGGCCAAGCTGCCATGCACCGAATAAGTGCCCAGCGCCGACGCGAGAATGATGACGTAACCGACGATTAAGAACATTGCCCCCCCTGTAATGCCGCTCTGTGCGCGCCTTTGCGCCGAACCCCGCCATTCGGCGATATTGTAGCGATATGCGGAGACGCGGGGCAAAAAAAACGTCGCCCGGAGCCGCGTTCCGACGCGCGTTCCGACGCCGCCAAGCATCCGGCAATCGTTTAGAATCCCCGCATGTCCGATTGTTCACCCAGGCCTTTTCACGCATGAAGTATTGCAACGAATGCGGTGCCCCCGTCAGCCTGCGCATCCCGGAAGGCGACAATCTGCCGCGTTACGTTTGTGCGCGCTGCAACACGATCCACTACCTCAACCCCAAGCTGGTGGTCGGCTGCGTCGCCGAATGGGAGAGCCGGATACTGCTTTGCCGGCGCGCCATCGAACCCCGCTACGGCTTGTGGACGTTGCCCGCCGGCTTCATGGAGAACGGGGAATCGACGGTGCAGGCGGCGCTCCGCGAAACGCTGGAGGAGGCCTGCGCACGGGTGCGGATAGACGACCTTTTTTCGCTGGTCAATGTGCCGTATATCGGCCAGGTACATCTTTTTTACCGGGGGCGGTTGCTCGATACGAATTTTGCTGCCGGCGCCGAATCGCTCGAAACGGCACTTTTCGCCGAAGCCGAGATTCCCTGGCAAGACATCGCTTTTCGCAGCGTCGCGCTCTGCCTCAAGGACTACTTCGCCGACCGCAGCGCCGGCCGTTTCGCGTTTCACGAAGACGACCTGCTCCCGGAGGCCGGGTTTTAGCGAATCTTGCCACACCTCGGGCTCTCGTCGAAAACCCCGCCATTCCCGCCTGCGCGGGAATGGCGGAACGGGGGCGCCGAGGTGTTGCCGATTCTGATTTTTATTCGTCGAGGCTGAACGTCACCGGCAGCACGAGACGGAAATCCCGCCCCTTCAGGCTTTCCGGCAAGACTGCGTCGCGCGCCGCGCGCGCGACCATGTCCAGCGCCTGTTCGTCGAGCACCGGGCTGCCGCTGGAAGCGGCCAGCGCGACCTGCGGCGCCGGCAGCAAGGCGGTGATGCCGACCGCCACGCCGACCGTTCCCTCCCATCCGCGCTCGCGGGCCAGAGCCGGGTAGCGCTTGAACCGCCGCGCCGCGATCGCCAGCGACAGCCGGTACTGGCGCAGATCGTCGGCGCTGACGCCCGCGCTCGTCTGGGCCGGAGCGCCGGCCGCCACCGGAGCCGACAAGCCGGGCGCGGCGGCGGATTGGGCGAATGCCTGGCCCGGCGCGCCGGCGGAATGCGCGGCGACTTCCCGAACGACCTCCTGCGCCGGCTGGCCGACTGCCGGAGCGCCGGAATGCGCCGCCCGCGTTTCCGGTAGAGGCGACGCTTGCGGCCGTTGCCCCGCGGCCGGTTTTGCGGTCGACACGACAACCGGCCGCCCGGGAACGCCGGTATTGAGCGACGCGCTTACCCTGACTGCCGGTATTTCCATACGCTGCGTTACGGGATGCACGACGCCCAGCAAAAGCGCCAAGTGCAGCGCCACCGAGAAGAGTAGGGCGTTTAACAGGGGGTGACGCAAGGAGGCGGGCATCGGGCAGGAAAGACGAACGGGCGACAAGCCGGCAGTTTACGCTACGCCTGTTTCGATTTCGCCAGGGGCGGATTTTTCGTGAAGTATTTCTTCATCCCGGAGAGGATCGCCTCGGCCATCTTGTCCTGATAGGCGTCGTCGTTCAGTCGTTTTTCTTCTTCCGGGTTTGAGATGAACGCGGTTTCGACGAGGATGGATGGAATATCGGGCGCCTTGAGCACGGCAAAACCGGCCTGCTCGACGCCGGCCTTGTGCAGGCGGTTGATGCTGCCCAACTCGCCGAGCACCGCCTTGCCGAATTTCAGGCTGTCGTTGATCGTCGCCGTCTGCGACAGGTCGAGCAGCGTGCGCGCCAGCATCTTGTCCTTGACGTCGATGTTGACGCCGCCGATCAGGTCGGCCGAATTCTCCTTCTGCGCCAGATAGCGCGCCGCCGAACTCGACGCGCCGCTTTCCGACAGCACGAACACCGACGAGCCGTGCGCGTCCGGGCTGATGAAGGCGTCGGCATGGATCGACACGAAGAGGTCGGACCGGATGCGCCGCGCCTTCTGCACGCGCATGTGGAGCGGCACGAAAAAGTCCGAATCGCGCGTGAGCACGGCGCGCATGTTCGGCTCGGCGTCGATCTTGGCTTTCAGCCGCCGGGCGACGGCCAGCGTCACGTTCTTCTCGTAGCTGCCGCCGTGGCCGACGGCGCCGGGATCTTCGCCGCCGTGACCGGGATCGAGCGTGATCGTCACCAGCCGGTTGACCACCGGCTTGCCGGCGCGCTTGGGTTCGGTGGCGGCGGGCCGCGCTTCAGCCCTGTTCTCTGCCTGGAGGTCGCCGATCAGTTGCTCGATGTCCTTCTTGTCGAGCAGCGAGAGCAGCGGATCGGGCGGGTTCAGCGGATAAACGTCGAGCACCAGTCGATGTCCGTACTCGCCAACCGGCGGCAACATGAAGACCTGCGGGCGCACCTCGTTCTTCAGCTCCATCACCAGACGTACAACACCGGGCTTGTAACGCCCGGCGCGCAACAAGCGGATATTCGGGTCGTCCGCCGCGATCTTGCCGGCCAACCCTTCGAGCACGCTGTTGAACTCGATGCCCTCCAGGTCGACGACCAGCCGCTCGGGGTTTTTGACCATGAAGTGCGAGTACCTGAGCGGCGCATCGTGCTCGATGGCGACCCGCGTGTAATCGGCGGCGGGCCAGACGCGCACGGCGAGAATGCCCGGCATGCCAAGACTCCGGACGGCTGCGCCGAGCGTTGCGGGGGCTACCTGCAAAAGCAGCACCGCGCCGGCGAACCGGATCAGCGCGCGGCGCCTGGAGGCGGGCCGGTCGAGAGCGAGCGCTCGCGCAGGCCGTTCAGGCATCGTGCCCCCTTCTCGCTGGCGGCGGCCAGTTCGAGCACCCGCCCGGGCACCAGACACTCCCCGGCGAAACGAAAACCCAAGGTAAGGTCGGCCGACGGCACATGGCCGGCAGCCTTTTCTGGCCACTCGACCAAGCATACCGCATCGTCACGGAAATACTCGCCCAAACCCGCATCTTCAAACTCTTCAGGATAGTTGAACCGATAAAAATCAAAGTGATACCAGTATATGCTCGAAACCATGTAAACTTCAACCAGTGAATACGTCGGGCTTTTCACCGGCCCGACATGACCCAGAGCGCGCAGCATGGCGCGCGCCAGCGTCGTTTTGCCGGCACCCAGATCGCCTTCGAGCCAGAGCACCATGCCGGGAACCAGCAAGAGCGCCAGTTCGCGGCCGAGCGCGACGGTCGCCGCCTCGTCGGGCAAGGCGATCGCGAGGCTGTGCCCGCCAGGCGGCGAGCCGGTATGATCCGGGATATTCACTAACGAACCCTTATGCAAGCGAAAATGGAAGCCGACCCATCCGCCGATAGCCGGCCAGAAGCGCTTGCCGAGCTGGTCACAAGAATCAAGGGCTGGGGGCTGGAACTCGGCTTTGGCGGAATCGGTGTCGGCGGCACCGACGTTTCGGCCGCGACACCCGGCCTGTCGCGCTGGCTGCAACTCGGCCGGCACGGCGAGATGGATTATATGGGCAAACACGCACCGTTGCGCGCCAGACCGGCGTCTTTGGTGGCCGGCGTACGGTCGGTCATCACGGCCCGGTTGCCCTACTGGCCGGACGCGGCCGATGCGGTGCAAGTGCTCGCCGACCCGGATCTCGGTTATGTCTCGCGCTACGCGCTCGGCCGCGATTACCACAAGACCGTGCGCAACCGCCTGCAGAAACTGGCGGATCGCATCGCCGGAGCGGTTTCTGGCCAGGATCTGGCGGAACCTTTCGCTTATCGCGTTTTTTCCGATTCGGCGCCGGTGATGGAAGTCGAGTTCGCCCGGCAATCCGGTATCGCGTGGCGGGGCAAGCACACGCTATCGCTGGCTCGCCGGGGTTCCTGGCACTTCCTCGGCGAGATTTACACGACGTTGCCGCTGCCGCCGGATTCTCCGTCCGGCGAGCACTGCGGCGATTGCAGCCGCTGCCTGGACGCTTGCCCGACGGCGGCCATCGTCGCGCCCTATGAGGTCGACGCCCGGCGGTGCATTTCCTACCTGACGATCGAGTTGCGGGGCGCGATCCCGACCGCGCTGCGGCCGCTGATCGGCAACCGCATCTACGGCTGCGACGACTGCCAGTTGTGCTGCCCGTGGAACCGCTTCGCGCAAGCCGGCGACCCGGATTTTGCCGTGCGCAACGGCCTCGACCGCACGCCGCTCACCGAGCTTTTCGCCTGGAGCGCGCCGGAGTTCGACAGCCGCCTGGTCGGTAGCCCGATCCGGCGCATCGGCCACGAACGCTGGCTGCGCAATATCGCGGTGGCGCTGGGTAACGCGGAAAGCAACGCAAAGGCTTCGCCGGACAATATCGCGGCATTGAACGCGCGCCGCGACCATCCTTCCGCGCTGGTGCGCGAGCATGTCGCGTGGGCGCTGGAGCAGTCAGCTTGATAAGCGGTTCAGTTTGACCCGGTGCCGGCAACACCTCAGCCCCCCGTCCCGTCATTCCCGCGCAGGCGGGAATCCATGCTGCGGTGGGGAGACGAAGGTGCTATGGATCCCCTCCTACGCGGGAATGACGGGTTTTTTGATGAGCCCCCGAGCAGTTACCAACGCCGCGTCTATCCCCGCAATCAGCGCTGTCAATTCCGCGATCAGGTGCGCGAAATCGTGGTCGATCCGGTTTCTTTCGGCTTCCTGGCGGATGGCCTGCTGCAGCGCGTCCGCCGCGCGCGAGACGCCCAGCGCGCCCAGATTGCCGGCAGAACCTTTGAGGGTATGGGCCAGCCGCCGGATCTCGCCGAGATCGTCCGCCTCCAGCCAGGCGGCCAGGCGCGCCGCGTCGCCGGCATGGCTGTCGTGGAACAGCTCGAGCAGCCGCGCAAGCTTTGCCGGCTTGGCGCGTAGCGCCGCCGCCAGCCCGTAGGTATAGTCGAGCCCGGGAATCCCCTCCAGGGCTAGCGCCGTTCCGGTTTCGGGTTCGTCGTCGGCCCCGTCCGCCGCGCCCGTGTTTTTGTCTGCCTCTGTGCCCGCATTTTCGTACCCCCCCGCCGCCGGGGCGGCGGCAGGCGGCAACCAGCGAAGCAAGGCCGCAAACAGCGCGCCGGGGTCGACCGGTTTGGCGACAAAGTCGTTCATCCCGGCATCCAGGCAAGAGCGCTTGTCTTCGTCGAACACGTTGGCGGTCATCGCCAGAATCGGCGTCGCGGCTCGCCCGGGCAACGCGCGTATGGCTCTGGTCGCCTCCAGGCCATCCATTTTCGGCATCTGCACGTCCATCAGAATCAGGTCGTAGGCCGTCTCGCCCGCCTTGGCGACCGCTTCCAGGCCATCCCCCGCCGTATCCACCCGCAAGCCCGTTTCGCCGAGCAGCGCCAGGGCGACCTCGCGGTTGACGCTGTTGTCCTCGACCAGCAACACCCTTTGCCCGGCATGGCGGCCGCGCAGATCCTGCTCGGCGTCCCGGTCGCTGTCGGGCAGCTCCGCGTGCATGATGCCGGCCCCCCGCCGGAGGCGGGCGGTAAACCAGAAGGTGCTGCCCCGGCCCGGCTCGCTGTCCACCCCCGCTTCGCCGCCCATCAGCCCGGCCAGGCGCCGCGTGATCGCCAGGCCCAGACCGGTGCCGCCAAACTTGCGCGTGGTCGACACGTCGGCCTGTTCGAAGGCTCCGAAGAGCTTCGCTTGCGCTTCGGGGGCGATGCCGATTCCCGTGTCCTGTACCTCGAAGCGCACCAGGAGTTCCTCGCCGGAGTCCTCCAGAAGATCGGTGCGCAGCGCGATAAAACCGCGCCCGGTAAATTTGACGGCGTTGCTGGCGAAATTGAGCAGCGCCTGGCGCAGGCGCGTCGGATCGCCGCGCAACCAGAGCGGCACGCCGTCGGTATCCAGATGCAGCGGCAGATCCTTGGCGTCGGCGGCGGCGGCGATCTGCGAGCGGACGTTGTCCAGAATCGTAACGAGCGCGAAGTCGGTCTGTTCCAGTTCGAGCTTCCCGGCCTCGATCTTCGAGAGGTCGAGGATGTCGTTGATGATGGACAGCAAATGCCTGGCGGCATCGTCGATCTTGTCCAGGCGGTCGGCCTGTTGCGGCGTCGTCTCGGCGCGGCGCAGCAGGTGGGTCAGCCCGACGATGGCGTTCATCGGCGTGCGTATTTCGTGGCTCATATTGGCCAGGAAGGCGCTCTTCGCCAGGTTGGCCGAATCCGCGGCGTCCAGCGCGCGATCCAGTTCCCGCGTTCTCTGGGCGACCAGCACGCGCAGTTCGCTTTCGCGGGCGGCTGCCGCGTTCAGCGTGATTTCCAGCACATGGCGCTGTTCCTCTTTCAGGGCGCGGGTGGTGTCCGCCAGCGTATGCGCGGCGCCGACGATGGCTTCTACTTCCGCGATGTGGGTCGGCGCCATGGTCGTCGGCTCGTCGCTCTCGGCGGCGTGCTCCAGAATGCGGGTGGCGTCGCACAAGGGGCGCACGATCAGACGCTGCGCGACCAAGAAGAGCGCGGCAATAAAGAGCGCGAGGACGGCCAGGCCGATAAGCCCCGCCGTTCTCGAATTTCCGGCCAGGCTCTCGATGTCGGAAAACCGGCTCCCGGTCTGCAGCTCGGCGCGCGCGGCCAGCGTATCCGTGAGACCTTTCAGACGCCGCGCGGCTTCGCTCCAATCCTTCACGTTCCGGTCTTCCAGGTCGACAATCTTGCGCCTCAACGCGACGAGGCGGTCCGCCTCGTCCGCCAGGTCGGCCAGAGCGGGGGTTCCCCGCCCGATACGCCCGGCCAGCGCCGCAGCCGCTTCGCCCAACGCCTCGCCGGAACCGGCAGTCGTTATTTCGAGCAGCGACTGGCGCAAGGCATCGTCCCGTGGCCGGGAGAGCTTCACGCTTTGCAGCGCCGTTTCCGTGTGCAGCAGTTGCCGGAGGGAACCCTGGATCAGCGCATCGCGCTGGTCGCAGCGTTTGGAAATCAGCGACAGGGCGTCCAGCGCCTGCTTTGCCAATTGATGCGCGTCCGGTTCAAGCGCGAAACGCGGGTCGAAAACCAGCACCTGGGCCGCCAGGCGCGCCTGGCGGCGCTTGGCCGGATCGGGCGAATTGAGCAGTTGCTCGCCAAAAAATATCAGCCGCTCGACATCGCGCGATATTTCGTTTTGGGAAAAAATGGTCGGCAGGACATTATTCCGTGTCTCCTGCGCCTGTCGGGCGATGATCGTCTGAGCGTCCAGAATCAGGGCGAAGACGATCCCGAACACGACGGCAAATACGGCCGCGCCGACCAATAGCAGTTTGCGCAGGGGAAAGAGTCCGGGCCGCACCGCCTGCCGGTTTTCTTCGGTCACGGAGAGCGGGGCGTCTTTCGGCATATCCATCGGCAAGAGGCGCCCTCCGCTTCGCCCACGTCAGAAGATGGTGGCCGAAAAATAGGTGTTGCTGATGCGCGCGTAGGTGCCGTCGCGCAAAATGGCCGCAATCGCCGCGTTCAGCGCGCGGCGCAGCTCGTCGCGCCCCTTGGCCAGCGGCAGCGCAACGTCGCCGCCCAGGCCACGGTCGAAAAGCGGATCGCCGATGAACTCGAAACGACTGCCTTCCTTGGTCGACAGGAAGGCATAGTGGCTGATCGTCGAACCGAGAATCAGATCGGCGCGCCCGGCGACCAGCGCGGCATTGCGCTCGGCGTTCGTGGCGTAGGTGTCGATCGTCGCGATGCCGTCGTAGGTCTCTCGCAGATAGCGCTCCTGAACGGCGCCTTTCTGCACGGCGACGACTTTTCCTTTCAATCCCGCCGCCGATATTCCGGCAACGACGCCGGGATGCCCGACAAAGGTGGAGGAGGAGCGCCAGAAACGGTCGGTGAAATCGACCAGTTTTTCCCGCTCGGCGGTGCGCAGCATGTTGGCGACGACAAAATCGAACCGCCCGTCGACCACGCCGCCAACGAACTCGGCAAACACCGTCGGAACCAGGCGGCATTCGCGGCTCATCGCGCGACAAAGCGCCCGCGCAATATCGACCGAAAAACCGGTCAGTTCGCCGCGCTCGTTCGTCCACCCGAAAGGTCTATCGTTGTTGTTGACGGCCACGACCAGCGTCTCCGCTGCCGCTACGGGGGGTGGCGCAAGCGGGAACAACAGCACAACCATCAATAAAGCGACGAGTCTCATACGATTGTCTCCATCACTATCGATACAGATACTATTGGCCACGAAGCATGAAAAAACTTCCAGCATGCTCCGAAGAAGCAACGTCGCGCGGAACACTATTGCCGGATTATCCAACAAACAGCAGTGTACGTGGGGTTTTCCTCAGTATCGAAATGGACTTGCAACCTGATAGCCCGCAGGAAATAATAAGCATTTGTTTTGCCGATTGTCACTACTCAGGGGTTCCTCGAAACCCCCCGTCATTCCCGCGCAGGCGGGAATCCATGCGGTAGAGGTTCGGCGAACGCACTATATATAGATTCCCGCCTGCGCGGGAATGACGTGACGGGGTGCCGAGGTGTTACTGCCGATTTTTTAATCGCCTGGTCACGTCCTTCAAGGCGTCCGCCGCAAACCTGGAAACAAACGATATGCCACGAAACGCCTACCCGCACTTGCTCGCCCCGCTCGACCTCGGGTTCACGACGCTGAAAAACCGTGTGCTGATGGGTTCGATGCACACCGGCCTGGAAGAGGAGAAACACGGCTTTGAGCGCATGGCCGCCTTTTACGCCGAACGCGCCCGCGGCGGCGTCGGGCTGATCGTTACCGGCGGTTTTGCGCCGAACTTCGCCGGGCGCGTCCACCTCTCCGGTTCGCAACTGAGCTTCTGGTGGCAGGTCGGCAAGCACCGCCTGGTCACCGGTGCGGTGCATGCGGCCGGCGGCAAGATCGCGCTGCAAATCCTGCATACCGGCCGCTACGCCTATCACCCGCTCAACGTCGCGCCGTCGGAGCTGCGCGCGCCGATCAACCGCTTTACGCCGCGCGCGCTGACGCGCCGGGGAATCCGCGGGACAATAGACGACTACGCCCGCTGCGCGCGGCTGGCGCAAAAGGCGGGCTACGACGGTGTCGAAATCATGGGGTCGGAGGGCTATCTCATCAACCAGTTCGTCGCGCCGGAGACGAACCGGCGCACCGACGAGTGGGGCGGCAGTTTCGAGAACCGCATCCGTTTCGCGGTCGAGACAGTGCGCGCTACGCGCGAAAAGGTCGGGGCGAGCTTCATCATCATTTTTCGCCTGTCGATGCTTGATCTGGTCGAGGGCGGCAGCACCTGGGACGAGGTGGTGGCGCTGGCGCTGGCCATCGAGGCGGCCGGGGCGACGATCATCAACACCGGCATCGGCTGGCACGAGGCGCGCATCCCGACCATCGCGACGATGGTGCCGCGCGCGGCCTATGCCTGGGTGACGCAACGCCTGAAGGGCGCGGTAAAGATCCCGCTGGTCGCCACCAACCGCATCAACACGCCGGAAGTGGCCGAAGACGTGCTCGCCTCGGGCTGCGCCGACATGGTGTCGATGGCCCGCCCTTTCCTCGCCGACCCGGAGTTCGTGCGCAAGGCGGCCGATGGGCGCGGCGACGAGATCAATACCTGCATCGCCTGCAACCAGGCTTGCCTGGATCACATCTTCGCCGGCAAGCTGGCTTCCTGCCTGGTCAACCCGCGCGCGTGCCGCGAAACGGAATTGCGGGTCGAGCAGACCGCTGCGCCGAAGAAGATCGCCGTCGTCGGCGCCGGCCCGGCCGGCATGGCCTGCGCGGCGACGGCCGCCGAACGCGGCCATGATGTCGCGCTGTTCGACGCCGCGCCGGCCATCGGCGGCCAGTTCAACCTGGCGCGGCGCATTCCCGGCAAGGAGGAGTTCGGCGAAACGCTGCGCTACTTCGCTCGCCGGCTGCAATTGGCGGGGGTGACGCTCAGGCTCGGCGCGCGCGTCGAAGCCGCAGAGCTGGCGCGGGGCGGTTTCGACCACGTCGTGCTGGCGACCGGCATCGTGCCGCGCCAGCCGGCGCTGCCCGGCATCGCGCACGGCAAGGTGATGTCCTACCTCGACCTGATCGAAGGCCGCAAGGAAGCCGGTGCGCGCGTCGCCGTGATCGGCGCCGGCGGCATCGGCTTCGACGTGGGCGAGTTTTTGACACATGCCCCGACCCGCGCGCACGGCGGTGGGGACGAACTGGCCATTTTTCAGCGCGAGTGGGGCATCGACCCCTCCTATGCCGCGCGCGGCGGGCTGGTGCGGGCGACGGGCGAAACGCCGCCGCGCCAAGTCTGGTTGTTGCAGCGCAAGGCCGCCAAGGTCGGCGACGGGCTGGCCAAGACCACCGGCTGGATACGCCGCGCGCTGCTCAAGAAGCGCGGCGTCCAGATGCTTTCGGGCGTGCACTACGAGCGGATCGACGACGACGGTCTGCACATCGCGGTCGGCGGCCGGCCGCAATGCCTGCCGGCCGACAGCATCGTCGTTTGCGCCGGCCAGGAACCGTGCCGCGAACTCGAAGCCGGCCTGCGCGCGGCGGGAGTTCCCCTATCGTTGATCGGCGGCGCCGATGTCGCGACGGAACTCGACGCCAAGCGCGCCATCGACCAGGGCACGCGGCTGGCGGCGGCGCTGTGAGCGCCATGGCCGCGGAACGCACGCCGCCGACCGCAGAAGCCAGCCGGCGCGCTGCCGTTAACGTGAAAATCGCCTCAAGCGGCCGCCAGCCAGGATTTGGCTTCGCTTTCGTCGTCGAACACGCGCATTTCGGCGCGCACGAAGATCTGCGACAACCACGCGCTCCAGGCCACCCACTGGCTGTCGGTGAGCACCGCGATGCGGTTGAAGTCGTTGGCGTGGGCGCGGGTGAAGACGAGATCCTCCCAAGCTACGTCCAGCGTAAAGTCGGCCATCTGGCGCAAGTCGAAGCAAAGATCGACCGGCCCCTCGAACCGGATTTTGGAATTGACCACGTCCTCGAATTCCCGGTAATCGGCTAGGGTAAACTCGCCCAATACGGCGACGTCGACGCGGTTCGTTTGCTGCTCGATGAGTATCATGTCTGCTCCGATGGTTCGCTCGGACAAAGTTTAACATCACGTTGGACTTGCTGGACTTGCCCCGAAAAACGGGAAGCCAGAATCCCGCTCGAAACGATCAGCGCTATCGCCAGCACG
>JACQYA010000189.1 GCA_016208425.1 Betaproteobacteria bacterium | reverse complement strand
TCCGGCTTGATGCGGCCTTCGGCGAACGCCGCCAGACCGCGCACCATGCGCTGCGCGAGTTCCGGCGGGATGGCGAACCCCGCCGCCTGGGTCGCCGAGAGGAGGTAGGCGGTCAGCGTCGGGCTGCCGGCGTTGCCGTTGCTGCCCTCGCCGGGGAAGTAACGCGCCAGCCCGTTGGCGTCGAGATAGGTCGGCATCGCGTCGACCACCTGCTGCCAGCGCGCCGCATCGCGCAGACCGATGGCGACCGAGGTTTTCTGTTCGAGACAGGCAAAGGGGTATTCCTCGAAGAAGCGTTTCAGGCCGGGCGGCGGGGTGGACAGCTTCGCCGACAGGCCGACCTCGATGCCGCCCAAGGGGCCTGTCTTGCCGGAAATAGCGCCGGGCGGTGGCGCGGCGGGTAGTTCCAGCCGGCCGTCGATGCGCGCGAAAGTGGCCTGCTGCACGGTGAGCGGCACGGCCGGCACGACCTGCTGGGTGACGCGCAGCCTGTCCTTGCCGGCGGCGCCTTTTTCAACCGCGTCGAACTCCCAGACGAGCGCCGTTTCGCCCTCGCGCGCCTCAGCCTGCCAGACGACTTCGGCCGCACCCTCCGCATCGAGCTTCACATCCCTGGTTTCCAATGCACGTTCGCCCATTTTCGCGCCGACGCTCACCGTCATCGCCTTCGCCGTCCCGTTACGCAGCGTCAGCAAGGCGCTGTATTTATCCTTCTCGCGCACCAGCGGCGGCAGGCCCGAAATCAGTTGCAGATCCTGTTTCGTGCGCAAGCTGGCGCTACCGGTGCCGAACAGGCCCGAACCGGCGTCGGCCACCGCAACCAGCTTGAACTCGCTCAAGGAATCGTTGATCGGCACGCTCACCGTCGCGCTACCGTTGGCGTCGAGCGCGACGCGCGGGTTCCACAGCAACAAGGTGTCGAACAGTTCGCGCGCCGGCGCGCGCCCACCGCCACCGCCCGGCGGCACGGCCTTCTTGCCGAAATGGCGCTTGCCGATCACCTGCGACTGCGCGGTCGCCGTTTCCACCTGATAGGCGCGCTTGGGCAGCATTGCATCCAGCAAATTCCAGCTCTCGTTGGGGCGCAGTTCGAGCAGCGCCCGATCGACCGCCGCAAAGGCCAGCTCGCTGCCGGCGGGAACCGGCTTGCCGTCCGGCTGCGTCACCCGGATTCTGACCTGCGCGTTCTCGCGCGGGCGGTAGTCACGCTTCTCGGGCGTCACCTCGACCTTCAGCCGGTAGGCGTCGAGGCCCACGTCGATTGCTGCCAAACCGAGCTTCCACGCCGGTTTGGCCAGATCGACCATGGCCGTCGGCTGCACGGGGTTCCACCATTCCCTCAACCACGCGCCTGGCTCGCGCCAGCCCCACTGGAAGAGGGAAACCCACCTGAGCGGCTGCACCCGGCCGCGCACGACCAGCACCGAGACATAGACATTCGGTCCCCACTCGCCCTTGACCGGAATTTCCACCGTCGGATTGAAGCGCGACAGCGGCACGACAAAGCTATCGACGATGCCCGCCGCCTCGACCGAAACCAGCGCAGTCGCTTCGCGGAACGGCGTGCGCACCTGGAAACGCGCCGTTTCGCCCGGCGCGTAGCCGCGCTTTTCGGGGATCACGTCGATGCGATCCTGGTTGCCGGCGGCAAACCACAGATCGCCGACACCGGAGACCCAATAGCTGGTGCCGGCGTAAACCGCGTTGCCGTCCTTGTCTTTCGCCTCGACCAGCAGATAGACGTTGCCTGGCTCGTTACTGCGCACCTCGCAGGCCAGCTTGCCGCGCGCGTCGCTGCGCCCGTTGCACACTTCGCCGAGATCGGCGAACTCGGTATGGTTCTCGTAAGCGTAGAAGCCGCCGACGATGCGCTTGCGGTGCGAAAAATCGATGCGGCGCTTGGCGCTGACCCGGATCGGCGCATCGGCGAGCGGTTTGCCCTGCGTATCGAGCACGACTACCTCGACGGCGCCGCCTTCCTTGACCGACGCCCAATCCTTGACGCGGATGCCGGCCACCACCGCCGCCGGCCATAGCTCGACGGTGCCGCGCAGCGTCTGGATCTCGCCGTTCGGATCGGCAAAACTCATTTCGCTGGTCAGCTCGCTCGGCCCCTTGACCTTGCCCGGCAGCGGCACCGAGAGCTTGCCCGCCCCCGCCTGGTCGAGCGTCACCGGTAGCCGGTTGGCGACCACCTGCTCGCGTTCGCGACCGTCGTCGACGGCGAACGCCGAGCGGCCTTCTTCGCCGAAATCGACAAGGAAACGAAAGCCGTCGTAGCCCTTGTACTCCGGCCAGCGCGGACGCAGCGTCGAAGAAATCTCGACCTTGGCGCCTTTCGCCGCACCGCCGTTGAGAAAAGATAACCCCAAGGCCAGCGGCACTTCCTTAGTCGCTACCTGGCGCGCCGGCACGCCCTGCACGCTGCCGGTAAACACCGGCAGGCGGAAATCGGAAACACGGAAGTCGCCGGTCCCGATGCTGCCCATCTGCGCGCCGCGTAGCTCGACCTGGTAGGTGCCGCGTTTGGCCGACTCGGGAATTTTCCACTGGTTGGTCGCGACGCCACGGCTGTCCCACGAGAGCGGCTGGCGGAATTCGTCGCCGCTGCCTTCGTGGCGGATAAGCAGTTCGGTCGGCAAGGTCTTCGCATCGGCAAAAACGAAGGCGCCGAAGGCGCGGCTGCTCCGCTCGCGGGCGATGTGTTTCATCGACACTGTTTGCCCGGCGCGCAACAGCGTGCGGTCGAACACCGTGTGAATACGCCGCGCATCGGTATCGCCCCAGGTCTCGACGCCGAAACGCCAGGGTTCTATTCCCTCGTTCCAGTCCGAGCGAACGAAGCTATAGTCCTCGCCCAAACGCGCGCTGGCGAAGAAGAAGCCGGCGTCGGAACAGGCGGATTCGGGCAGCGCGACGTCGGCCAGCGCCCGGCCTTTGTCGTCGCTGCGCCCCTGCCACAGCGAACGCCCGTCGCAATCCGAGACGCGCACCTCGGCGCCGCCGACCGGCTTGCCGCCATCCAGTGTCGTCACCCAAACCAGCGCGTTATCCTTGCCGCGCTTGAAATGCACGGCCAAGTTGGTGACCAGCGCCGACGCGCGCACATACATGGGTTTAGGCGTCGCCAGCAGCGCCGCACCGAGCAGGCGGCTCTCGATCTCGACGATGTGGTAGCCGGGCTTTTGCAGCGGGATGCCGACCACCTCGAATTCGGCGCTGCCGCCCGGCTTGGGCAGCTCGCGGCTGGCGACGCCGGCCTTGCCCTTGAGGAAGGGCAACTCGCGGGCATAGAAAGGATCTTCGTAGTCGCGTTGCTCCCTGCCCTGCCCACTCCTGACTTTGCGTGTCTGCTGCTCGAACCTGGCCAGCGCCTTGATCGCTGCGATCACCTCGCCATCGTCGGTCAATCGCTGCGCGGCGAAGCGATGCGCGCCCTCGGCCGGCATCGCCAGATTCGCTACCGGCAACTTCTCCTCGACATTGCGCAGCGTCACCGGCAGCACGCCGCCTTCCTTCCACTCGACAATGCCGAAAGCGCCGGGAAATTTCGCCAGCGGCGGCAGCGTGCCGGTGCGCAGCTTGAGCGGGAAGCTTGCCGCGTTGGACAAGGCGCGACCGGCGTCGTCTTTCAGATTCGGCGGCAGTTCGATGGCCAGTTCGGCGCTTTGCGGGAAGGGGCGCTTGAAAGCGACTTCGCGCACCGTGGTCTCGCGACTTCCCTCCTGTTCCGGCGCCACGGGCGAACGCCCTCCCTCCGGGGTCGTCAGGCGAACGCGCTGCGCCAGCTTCGCGTCCACAGCGGCCGAAAACTCGACGCGCAGATCGGAAAGCGGCGAGCACGGCGCATTCGCCTTCTCGCGCTCGCAACTGAACGTGGCGCGGAACGGCTCGCGCACGGTATACGGGAAACTTTCGCCGCGCGCAGACTTCGCCCCGCTTTCCGCCTCGACCCCCTTGCCCCACACCAGGCGCATTTTGGCGCCGGCCGGCAGACGTTCGGAACAGGCGACAAGCAGCGTGCCGGGCTGCGCATCGCGATGCAGCGCTTCGAGAATTTCCTGGCGCGTCGCCTCGGGCAAGACCCGCGCCGGAATGCGGTTGCCGACGCCGTCGGCCTCGCACCACACATTGCGCTCGACGGATTCGCGTTTCAGCGCACCGCCCGCCTCGACGACAAACGCCTGATCCTCCTCGATCGCGCTACCCGGGCGCGGCGTCAGCGAGCGCGGCCACGGGCCGGGCGCGAAGAAGGCGTAGCGCGCTTCGCCGGAAACGGCTTCCCCATTGGCCGCCCCGAGATTCGGCCGCAGCCGGAAATCGCAACGCTCGCCCGGCTGCAACGGGCGATCCAGCGCGTAAGACCAGCTCCGCGCATCGCCCCAGCGCCCCTTGCCGGAAACCGCCCCGCAATCGACCTCGAACGGCGCCGCCGCATCGGCTTGGCCGAGCGGCACCATGTCCGCCGTAAACACCGCCGTCGCCCGCACCTGCCGGTCGATCTGGCCTTGCGGCGCGAACTGGCGCACGCCCGCAGCGAAGGCGATATTCGAGAGCAACAGAAGCACCGCAAAACCACCGATCCGGCGCGCCAGACGGAAAAACTGGAGCAAACCCGGACAACAATTCGCGTGCGGCATGGCGACACCCCCGACGGTTTCGATTGGTGGAGCAAACGATTATGCGTGAAAGCGTGCCGGAACGGCGAACCGCCCGACTATCTTTCGACCCGGAACTGGCAGTTTCGACAAATACCCGCCTGGGCGCGAGCGATGGCATCGACATGCGCTTCGGACATCCACACCTTCTCGAACGACTGCTCCAGCAAGTTGCCGAAGCAGTACGCCATGTCGAAGTCGTCGCAACACAGGAAGAGATCGCCGCGCGCGTTGATGTGCACCCAGCCGTAGATTCTGCCGCCGTCGTTCGCCGAGTGCGAGCAGCCGACGACCTGGCGCGTGGCGCTTTGCCGGTGGGTCAGCACGTCGTGTCGTTCCAGCTTGCCAGCGCGATCGCTCAACCACTCTTGCAACACGATATTGAACCCGGGGTAGCGTTCGCGGAAACCGCGCGCAATCGCCTCGGCGCTTTCTTTGCTCCCGCCGATACCCTTGCCGAGCAGCCCACTACCGCCCGTGGCGCAATTGATCTGGATCGACGCCCTGCCCTTGCCGTGCAAGTAATCGAGATTGCGCAACAGCAGATCGTGCATGCGGGCGGGCATGCCCGCCTTCGCCGCCCAGTCGCCGCGCTCCAGAGCCGGAACGTTCAGCGTGATACCCCAGAACACGTCGGGATTGGCGAGCACCAGATCGGTCTTCTCGGGCGTCAACGGGGTGCCGTTCGACAGGATCATCGTCGCGAAACCGTGCCGCCGGAACACCGGGATCATCTCGGCGAAATGCCGGTAGAGCAGCACTTCGTTGTAGTGGCAGGAGTACAGGAACCTGAATGCGGGTGGGATGAGCGCCGAGTTGCGCAAAGCGCCCAAAATCCGCCCCACATCGGCCACCGGCATCTGTACCGCGAACTCTTCCGGGTTGCCCTGATACTTGACCGGGCAATACCAGCACCCGGCATTGCACTTGCCGTTGACGTCGATCTGGCCCATGCGCAACGGCGTCGACGCAAGCTGCGCACGGATCGCATCCCGGTCGGCTGCCGCTGGGAGAGACTGGGGCTGCATGATCCTGAAAACCTCTTGGATACCGGGCTGGAAGTGGCTGGAAATGGCTGAAGGTAGCGCGATCAGGGATCATAGCCAGCATGGCTGGGGAAAGATAGAATACCCGAACCTTCCGGCATGCCCGTCATGAATCGACTTTTTCTCCTCGCACGCCTCGTGTTCAGCATTTTGCCGCTGTTCGCCATCTCGCTTCCCGGCGCGCGGGCGGAGGGTATCTTTCGTCTCGGCGTGGCGCCCCACACCAGCGCCCGCGTTATCGTCGGGATGTATCAGCCCTTGCGCCTGCATCTGGAGAAGACGCTGGCGACGCCGGTGGAAATCGTCACCGCACCGGACTTCACCGAATTTGCCCGGCGCGCCGTCGCCCAGGAATATGACCTGGCGATCACCACCAGCCACCAGGCCCGCCTGCTGCAAACCGACGCCCACTACGCGCCGCTGCTGACCTATCTGGCCGATTTTCGCGCCGTCGCTCTGGTCGCCGGCAACAGCCCGATAAAAGCGCCGGCAGATCTGCGCCGCGGCAAGGTGCTCGGGCTGTCGCAAACGTCGCTCGTCACGCTGTGGGGGCAGCACTGGTTGAAGAACAACGGGCTGGCGGGCGTTGCCGTGGAGTATGTCAGCGCCTCGGACAGCGTGGCGCACCTGCTGCTCGCCGGAGAGGCGGCGGCCGGATTCATGTCGCTGGCCAACTATCAGCAGTTGGCGCCCGCCATCCAGCCGCAGCTGCGCTTTCTCGCGATCGGCGAACCGATGGCCGGCCGCGTGTATGTGCTCAACAGGCGTCGGATCGTCACGCGCGATAGGATCGATGCCGCCTTGTGGGCCTTTGCCGAGACCCCGGAGGGCAAACACTATTTCGAGAAGTTCAAGCTCGACGGGTACCGCAAACTCAAGGCGAAGGAGCTGGAAGCAATGGATCCTTACGCCGCCGAAGTCCGCCAACTCCTGAATCCGACGGGCAAATGATGGGGTCGACGGGGCGCCTCAATCCTTGGCGCACGGTGCGCGGGCGCCTGCTGCTGGCGGCCATCCTGATCGAGGCGCTGATGCTGACGCTGCTGGTGAGCAACAGCCTGCGCCTGCTGCACGGCCACATGACGGAACAGGCGCGACGCCACGCCGGACAAATCGCACCGGTGCTCATCGCCGCGCTGGTTGCCCCGCTCGCCCAGCACGACCAGGCGACGGTGCAAGCCGTGCTCGACGAAAGCCGCACGGCGGAAGGCATCGGCTACCTGGCGATGCTGGACGCCAACGAAAAACCCGTCGCCCTCTCGGGATGGGACGCCGACACCCCGCTGCCGGTCCCGGACAAAGACTTCGCCATTCTTTCGGGAGAGATTCCGCGCTACGATGTCTCGGTGCCGGTGATGGTGGCCGGACAAACCCTCGGCACCCTGCGCTTCGGCCTGAACCTGTCGCAGATCGTCGCCGCCCAGCACCAGCTGCTTTCCCAGGGCGTGGCCATCGCTTTGATCGAGTTGCTGCTTTCGGTCGGGCTGCTCACCGTGCTCGGCTTCTGGCTGACGCGCCATCTCTCGGAGCTGACGCAGATCAGCGGCGAAGTCGCCGCCGGCAACCTGGCACCGCGCGCGGCGCCCGAAGGCGACGACGAAATCGGCCGCCTTGGCGCCGCCTTCAACGCCATGTCGCGCGCCATCGCCGAGCGCGTCGGCGACCTCACCGCCGCGCGCGACGCGCAGGTCGCGCTCGCCGCCGGCCTGGAGCAGGAGCACTCGCGCATGGTCGCCCTGCTCGGGGCGATGGATGTCGGCATCCTGTTCGTCGACACCGACAACCAGGTGGTGTACGAAAACCCCAGCTTCCGCAAGATTTGGCGGATCGACCGCTCCCGAACCTGCATCGGGCGATCGTTGGCCGATGTGTTTGCCGCGCGGCGCGCCATGCCCACCGGCAGCCCATCGTTCTCGCAGACCGCCGAAATCGGCGGGCGACCACAGGAGCTCGCCCTGCCCGACGGCCGGATTCTGACACAGCGCAAACACCTGGTCGCCGACCGCGATCACCGGCCGCTGGGCTGGCTATGGATCTTCGAAGACGTGACCGGCGCGCAACTGGCGGCGCGCGAGCTGCTCGCCGCCAAGGAAGCCGCAGAAGCCGGCAACCTGGCGAAAGCGACCTTCCTGGCAACCATGAGCCACGAGATACGCACACCGATGAACGGCATCATGGGCATGACCGATCTCGTGCTGGCCACCGAGCTTGACGACGAGCAACGCGAATTCATGACCTGGGTGCAGTCGTCCGCCCACAGCCTGCTCACCGTTCTCAACGACATTCTCGACTTTTCGAAGATCGAGGCCGGCCGGCTCAACCTGGAAAACATCCCGTTCTCGGTCGGCGCGCTGCTCGACGAAGTCATCGGCGTGTTTTCCGGTGCCGCTTCGCAAAAAGGGCTGCTCCTGCGCTGGCGGGCGGACAGCACCTTCCGGGACACAGTGCTCGGCGACCCGGTGCGCATCCGGCAAGTGTTGAACAACCTGGTCTCCAATGCGCTCAAATTCACCGAACGGGGACAGGTAGAGATCTGGCTGAGCGAGTTACCCTCCGACGACACGCAGAAGATCGGACTGAGCTTTGCCGTCGTCGATACCGGCATCGGCATCCCGGCCGATCACCTCGAACACATTTTCGATCCCTTTACCCAGGCCGACAACTCGACCACCCGAAAATTTGGCGGCACCGGGCTGGGACTCACCATTGTCCAGAGCCTGGCGCGCATGATGGGTGGCCGCATCGACGTGGAAAGTACGCCGGGGGCGGGAAGCACCTTCCGCTTCGGCGTTACGTTGAAGCCGGCGGACAAACTGCCGCCGGCCGTCGGCGCGTCAACCGCGCCGATGGCGGACGCCCCGCCCGGTCGAGGCTCCGGGCATATCCTGCTGGTCGAGGATACGCCGGTCAACCAGCGCCTCGGCAAGGCGCTGCTCGGCAAGGCCGGCTACCGCGTAACGGTCGCCGACGACGGCCTGGAAGCCATAGCGGCCGTGCGGCGCGAGCGCTTCGACGCCATTCTGATGGACATGCAGATGCCGAACATGGACGGTCTTGAGGCGACCTGCCATATCCGGGCACACGAAGCCGACGCCGACAAGCCCCGCACCCCGATCATCGCCCTGACCGCCAACGCCATGCCCAGGGATCGCGAACGCTGCCTGGCCGCCGGCATGGACGATTTCCTGAGCAAACCTTTCCGCGCCGACGAGATGCTCGCCTTGCTGATGCGCTGGATAGACCGGCTGGGGCGGTAATCCGCCCTAGCAGCCTGTCGGGCTTAGATAGTGTCGTCACGAGATTGCAAGCCAGAGGACAAGGCGACGTATGTGGGCTGCTGCCAGAAATGATGCAACGTTTTTGGCGTAGCGCGCGGCGATGCCCCGCCAGCGCTTGAGATACAGAAATGCGTTCTCGACGAGATGGCGGTGCCGGTAGACATGCTTG
>JACQYA010000005.1 GCA_016208425.1 Betaproteobacteria bacterium | reverse complement strand
GTCGCCCGAGAACTTGACCAGCAAGTCCTGGCGCCCGCTCCGCGCGAACGGCGCCAGGTAGAGGTCGCGCACCGACCGGTTCGCGTAAACCGATTCCGGCATGCGCGCCGCCGTCTCGTCGCGGAACGTGCCGTTCCCGTTGTTGACCAGCACCTGCAGCGCCGAGTCGGCGAAGGTCGCGCCGTTCAGATACCCGGCGACCAGGTCGGGCAGCCCGTCCCCGTCCAGGTCGCCGACCGCCACCGAAACGGCGTAGGCGTTGTTGCCGAAAGGCTTGGGCGGCAGCGCCGCCCATTTGCCGAAGCGCCCCGCGCCGTCGTTTTTCAGGTACCAGTTGGACGGCTCCGACTGGTTCCCGAAGACGGCCAGATCTTTTCGCCCGCCGCCCGCCCCGACGAACTTCCCGGCGGTAAAAGTGTGGTTGCCCAGCAGGTCCGCCGGCAGGCGCGACTGGTCGAGGGCGAACCGCCCGGCGCCGTCGTTGGCCCAGAACTGCATGGGCTTCTTGTTCGCCGTCCCGCCCGCCCAGTCGTTGAACACGACCAGGTCCGGGCCAAGGCCGCGCAGGTCGGCGGAGTCCGCGTCGACCGATTGGGCGGTTTGCTGCGGCAGGTTGCCCGTCGCGTCGGCGTACCGGCCGTTGCCGCCGTAGAGCAGGAGCTTGTTCTGCCCCCCCTCCAGGCCGAATCCCTGCTCGAGGAAGAGGAGCCCGGCCGTCGCCGTTGTTGAGCAGCAACTGTATCGGCCGCTCGACCCGGCTCGGGGGCCAGTCGATGTCGGTGACGGCGGCGCCGGGGCTGCCGTCCCCCGCCAGGTCGGCCACCGCCATCGCGTCGGCGGCGGAATTGCGCGGCTCCGGCTCGGCGGCGGCGGCCGCCGCGTCGAAATGGACGGGGACCGCCGCCGAAAAGGCGTAGGGCGAGGCCGGCGCCTCGTCGATGCCGCCCGCGGCCAGGCCCAAAGCGGCGAGCACCCGCCCGTCCGGCGCGTAGGCGCCGCCGAGCGTGTCGATATAGCCGAAATCGCCCTTGAAGTCCCACATGCACCAGCCGATGCCGTGCGCCTCCGCCGCCGCCCGCACGTCCTTGAGCCAGCGCATGCGCGCGCCGGCCGGAACGGGCGGGGCCGCCTGTTTGGACGACGGCCAGAGGTGGGCGCCGAACTCGCCGAGCCACAGGCGCACCCCGTTGCGTTCCGCCCAGCCGGCGGCGGTGCCGAAGGCGCGCGACATGCTGGCGGCGTCCCAGTGGCCGGCCAGGTAGCCCTCGATGGCGGCGCGGGCGGAACCGGTGCTCGCCGCGAGCTTGGCGCGCACGGCGGGCAGGTAGGGGGGGTAGTCGAGGCCGGAGAAGGTTTCCAGCCAGGGCATGCCGGAAATCCAGTTGGCGCCCTGGTGGGTGAACGGCATCGGGTCGTAGAAGTGCACGGTGTAGATGACGTTGCTGTCGGGAACGAGCGGCGTGCCGACGATGGTCCTGAAACTGCTGCCGTTCGGGGTGACGACGACGGTGTGCCGGGGGGCGGCCGCGCGGATGGCGGCCAGCACCCGGTTTTGTATCGAGGCCCAGGTGCCGGTCGGGAAGCTGTCCCCCGGCTCGTTCATGATCTCGAAGAGCAGGTATTCGGGGTCCCGGCCGGCGTAGCGCGCGGCGAGCATCGACCAGGTCTGCACGAAGCGGGCGACGGCGGCCTCGGAGTCGAGGCCGGCGCCGCCGCCGGCGTCGTGCGCGTCGAGCACGACGGCCAGGCCGTTGGCGATCAGGAGGTCGACGGCGCCGTCCAGCGCGGCCAGCGTGGCGTCGACCGCGGCTTGCGGCCGGCGGCCGCCGTCGAACAGCCAGGGGTGGAAGGGCAGGCGCACGGCGCCGATGCCGTTCTGCCGCATCTGTTTCATCTCGCCGTCGCCGACCGCGCCCCAGCCCGCGCCGTCGGCGAAGTACTGGAACCAGCCGGTCAGGTTGAAGCATTTGCCCAGCCGGGCGTAGCGCGCTTCGGGGACGGTGTTCCCCGCCGCCACGCCGGCGCGCGCCTGCAGCATGCCCGCACCCCGCGCGCCAGACAGCGGCGCGAGCGCCAGCAACGCGCCGAAAACAATCAACCCGAATGCTTTAATCATTCCGCTCCCAAAAAAACTCTCGCCGGAAAGCAAGCGATACCAAAACCACCCGGTTACGCGCATACAATACGGCCGGCATCGGCCATTTTATCTGGACTCGCGGGAATAGGGTGCGCGAGACAAAATAGCGCGAACCCAGAAAACTGCGCGCGCCCGTCGGATGAGAAACAGGAACCATCAAGTGCAAACGTTGAAATCAAAGAGAGGCGTGGTTCTGCTAGGTCCATCCTTGAGTGCCGTCAGTGGCGTTTCAACACACCTGAATGTGTTGCTTGGCTCGCAACTGGTCTGTCGGTACGACCTGTCGCATTTCCAAGTGGGTGGCGAGGGGAGGGACGAGGGGGCATTGCGGCGGCTCCTGCGGCTCGTCGCTAGCCCTTTCGGGTTTGCCGCCTTCCTGTTGTGGCAGCGTTCCGGCATCGTCCATCTCAATACCTCGCTGGTGCCGCGCGCGTACTGGCGGGATTTCGCCTACCTGTGCGTCGCGAAGCTGTTGCGCAGGAAGGTGGTGAACCAAATTCATGGCGGTGCCTTGCCGGGGGCGTTCGCGGCCAACACGGCAACGCGGTTTTTGTTGCGCCGTTTCCTGTTATCGTCCGATATCGTCGCCGTCCTTTCATCGGAGGAACTGCGCGCGTACCGGGCGTTCGCGCCGCCGGCCCGGGTCGACCTCGTGCCCAACGCGATCAGGCTGACCGACAGCTTGAGCGGGATGCGTGGCGTGGCGAAAAATGGCCTCCTGCGCCTGGTTTACGTCGGCCGGATCGCGCGCGCCAAAGGTCTGTTCGACGCGCTGGCGGCGCTGCGTTCGCTGCGCGGCGAAGGGCTGGGCTTCTCGTTCAGGCTGGCGGGTTCCGGCCCCGACGAGCGCGCGTTGCGCGATGCCGTCAACGCGCTCGGCCTGCAAGACGAGGTACACCTGCTCGGCCCTGTCTTTGGCGAGAAAAAAGATCGCTTGTGGCAGGAGTCCGACATATTTATATTTCCGACCGAGAGCGAGGGCTTGCCTTACGCGCTCCTCGAATCGATGGCCGCCGGCTGCGTCCCGCTTACCTGCCCGGTCGGCGCCATACCCGATGTCATGCAGGACGGCGTGCACGGCGTTTTTGTCCCGCCAGGCGACCCTCCGGCGATCGCGGCTGCCATCCGCCGGCTGGCGGCCGATCGCCCGGCCTTGTCCCGCCTGTCGCAGGCCGGGCGGGACAGAATCGCCGGGGAGTACACCGTCGAGCGCCTGGCGGCGCGCCTCGACAAGATCTACGAAAGCCTGGGGGGCTGAACCATGTGCGGGTTTGCCGGCTACATCGCCCGCAGTTCGCGGTACCGTGACGGTCAAGTCCTGCGCCGCATGGCGTCGGCCATCGCGCACCGCGGCCCGGACGACGAAGGGTTCTTCGAAACCACCTCGGCGGGCGGGGAGTACGCGATTGGCCTGGCGCACCGGCGCCTGGCGATCATCGACCTGGCGGCCGGCCATCAGCCGATGGGGAACGAGGACGGCGCGATCCAGATCGTTTTCAACGGGGAGATCTACAATTTTCGCAGCCTGCGCGAGGAGCTGATGGGTTGCGGGCACCGCTTCGCCACGCACTCGGACACCGAGACGATCCTTCACGCCTACGAGGAGTGGGGGACGGCCTGCGTCGAACGTTTCAACGGCATGTTCGCCTTTGCCATCTGGGACACGGCGAAGCAGCGGGCTTTTTTCGCGCGCGACCCCTTCGGCAAGAAGCCGCTGTACTTTCACCAGAGCGGGGAAACCCTGCTGTTCGGGTCAGAAATCAAGTCTTTGCTGGCTTGCCAGACGCTCGATGTCGAGGTCGACCATGCCGCGCTGTGGGACTATTTCGCCTACCGCTACGTCCCCGCGCCGGCCACCCTGTTCAAGGGTGTACGCAAGCTGATGCCGGGGAGCTGGGCTCTGTGGGAAGCGGGCCGACCCGTTGAACTCATCGAACACTGCTATTACCTGCCTCCAGACCGCAATCCGCTACCGGATCGGCGCTTGCCCGCCGACCCGGTCGGCGCGTTTCTGGAGACGCTGGATAGCGCCGTCGAGATGCGCATGGTGTCGGATGTGCCGTTCGGGGCTTTTCTCTCGGGCGGCATCGATTCTTCCGCCGTCGTCGGCCTGATGTCCCGGCACTCGGCTCTGCCGGTCAAGACCTTCTCGGTCGGTTTCGCCGAAGCACGCTACAGCGAGCTGGACTTCGCGCGAACTATCGCCGGGCAATATCGCACCGAACACCACGAGCTGATCGTTTCGGAAAATGACATCATGGCGCAACTGCCCGCGCTGATCCGTTTCCGCGATGCGCCGGTGGCCGAGCCTTCCGACATCCCTATCTATCTCCTCGCCCGCGAGGCGGCGCGCACCGTCAAGATGGTGCTGACCGGCGAGGGCGCCGACGAGTTTCTCGGCGGCTACCCGAAGCACGTCTGGGAGCGTTATGCCGCGCCTTACCACGCGCTGCCCGAATTCCTGCGGCACGGCGTCATCGAACCTCTGATCCATCTTCTGCCCTACCGGTTTCGCCGGGCGAAGACGGCGGTTGCCAGCCTGGCGCTGAACGACATCCGGGAGCGCCTGCCGCGCTGGTTCGGCGCCTTATCTCCGGTGGAACGGGAGGATCTGGTGGCGTTGCCGCACCCGCTATCGGCCAGCGGCGTTGCGCGCCCGTTCGATACCGCTTCCGGCAACTCGGCGCTGCGCAACATCCTGTATTTCGACCAGACGAGCTGGCTGCCCGACAACCTCCTCGAACGGGGCGACCGCATGACGATGGCGGCCTCCATCGAAGCGCGCATGCCGTTCATGGATCGCGGGCTGGCCGCGTTCGTGTCGCGCTTGCCCGACGAATGGCGGGTGCGCGGCAGAACGACCAAAGTCGTCCTGCGCGAAGCGATGAAGCGCTTGCTGCCGGAAGAGATACTCGCCCGGCCAAAAATCGGCTTTCGCGTCCCGGTCAACGACTGGTTCAGGGGGCCGATGCGCGCGTATCTGCACGACCATCTGTTGGGTGCGGATTCAAAAACACGGGATTACTACCGCTTGCCGGCGCTACAGCGCATCCTGCAGGAACACGGCAGCGGCCGGCAGAACCACGAGAAGCTGCTGTGGATGCTCCTCAACCTTGAAATCTGGCACCGTCAATATGTTTAGCCGGTTGGCGTGGAAGCTGCGCCGGGCGCGGGCGATGAGCTTGCCCGAGATCGCCTATCGCGCGAGCCGGTCGGTGCGGGCGCTCTTGGAGCGCGCGGGGTTTGGTCTGGCGCGGCCGGGGATGCCCTCTGGCGACTGCGGCAAGCCTTGGTGCGACGGCGTTTGCCGATTGTTCGACGCCGCCGCCTACCGGAAAGCGGCGGAGCGCATCCTGGCCGGGCGCTTCGATGTCTTCGCGCTGCGCGACGCCGACCTCGGCTTCCCGCCTTCCTGGAACCGCGATCCCAAGACCGGCATCGCCGCGCCGCTGGCGTTCGGCAAGACGCTGGACTATCGCGACGAGCGCGTGGTGGGCGACATCAAGTACCTGTGGGAACCTGGCCGACATCTCGAACTCGTCACGCTGGCGCAGGCCTGGCACCTGGCCGGCGACGCCCGGTTCGCCGAGGGGTGCCGGACGCTGCTCGATTCCTGGTTCGCGCAATGCCCGTACCCGCTGGGCGCCCACTGGACGAGTTCGCTCGAACACGGCATCCGCCTCGTCAACTGGTCTTTTGCCTGGCACCTGCTCGGCGGCGACGCCTCGCCGCTCTTTCTCGGCGATGGGGGCGGCGCGTTTCGCGGACGCTGGTTGCGTTGCATCTTTCAGCACTGCCACTTCATCGCGGGACATTTCTCGCGGCATTCGTCGGCCAACAACCATCTGCTCGGAGAATATCTCGGCCTGCTGACCGGCGCCCTCACCTGGCCGCTGTGGCCGGAAAGCCGTCGCTGGCGCGAAACCGCGCGCGCCGGCTTCGAGCGCGAGGCCTTGCGGCAAAATGGCGCCGATGGCGTCAACCGGGAGCAGGCGTTCTATTACCAGCACCAGGTGATGGACATGATGCTGATCGCCGGCCTGATCTGCCGCGCCAACGGAGCCGGCTTGGGCGCCGAATACTGGGAGCGCCTGGAGCGCATGATGGAGTTCGTCGCCGCGATCATGGATTGCGCCGGAAACGTGCCGCTGGTCGGCGACGCGGACGATGGCCTGATCGTCCGGCTCGGCCAGGAGACGGGCGGGTCGCCCTACCGATCCCTGCTCGCCGCCGGCGCGCTCCTCTTCGACCGCGCCGACCTCAAGGCGCGCGCCGGCCGGCTCGACGACAAGACCCGGTGGCTTTTCGGCGCGCGGTGCGACGCGCGCTGGGAAGCCATCGCGGGGACTGCGCACGCCACACACGCCACGCAGCCCGGGCCGCGCCGTGAATTCGTTGAATTCGTTGAATTCGCCGAGGGCGGTTATCGCATCCTGGGCGACAAGTTTGGTACCCCCGACGAAGTGCGCATCGTCGCCGACGCCGGCCCGCTGGGCTATCTGTCGATCGCGGCACACGGCCACGCGGACGCGCTGTCCTTCACGCTGTCGCTCGGCGGCGAACCGGTTCTGATCGATCCGGGAACCTACGCCTACCACACCCAACCGCTCTGGCGGAACTACTTCAGGGGAACGTCGGCGCACAACACGGTGCGCGTCGACGGCATGGACCAGTCGGTGATCGGCGGCAATTTCCTCTGGCTCGACAAGGCCGGCGCGACCTGTCTGCATTGGGCATCGGACGCCGGGGAAGATGTTTTCGCCGGTTCACACGATGGCTACGAGCGCCTGCCGGACAAGCTGACCCACCTCCGCGAGATCCGGCTCGACAAACGCTCCCGAAGAGTTTGCATCACCGACCGGCTGGAATGCGCCGGCCGACACGAAGTCGAGCTGTTCTGGCATTTCGCTCCCGGCTGCCAAGTATCGCTAAACGGCGACGCAGCCACCGTGATAATTCACCCGATCTGCCACCGATCCGGCCAAAAAAAATGCATCGCGATGACCTTTTCCGGGACAAAATGCGAGCGCGCGCTCTACTCGGGAGACGACGAACTGCCCTTGGGCTGGTATTCTGACCGGTTCGATGAAAAGCGCGCCTGCACCACGTTACGCTGCGTGGCACCGATCGGCGGCACGAGCGAGTTCGTCGCGCAGATCCACTATTAGCAACTGACAGCAACTGACAGAGCAGGGAAATCGATGAGAATCAGCATTTTTGGCATGGGGTATGTGGGCGCCGTATCGGCCGGCTGTCTGGCCAACGACGGGCACGAGGTCATCGGGGTCGAACCCAATCCGACGAAGGTCGAGCTGATCAACTCGGGAAAGACGCCCATCGTCGAGAAGGACATCGGGGAGCTGGTGGAGCGCAACGTCGCCTGCGGGCGACTGCGCGCGACGACCGATGTCCGCGCGGCCGTCGCCGGCTCCGAGCTGTCGCTGATCTGTGTCGGGACGCCGTCGCTGCTCAACGGCAACCTCGATCTCTCCTATGTGCGCCGCGTGTGCGAGGAAATCGGCGCCGCGCTCAAAGACAAGGCCGGCTTCCACGTCGTCGTGGCGCGGTCGACCATGTTGCCGGGTTCGATGCGCGACGTGGTCATCCCCACGCTTGAGGAATACTCGGGGAAGGTGGCCGGAAAAGGCTTCGGCGCCTGCAACAACCCGGAGTTCCTGCGCGAGGGAACGGCCGTCTACGACTACTACCACCCGCCGAAAACCGTCATCGGCGAAACCGATCCGCGGGCCGGCGACCTGTTGCTCGCGCTCTACGAAAAGATGGACGCACCGGTGATCCGCACCCGCGTGGAAACGGCGGAGATGGTGAAATATACGGACAATACCTGGCACGCGGTCAAGGTCGCTTTCGCCAACGAGATCGGCAATATCGCCAAGTCGCTCGGGATCGACGGCCACGAGGTGATGGACATTTTCTGCAAGGACACCAAGCTGAACCTTTCGCCGTATTACATGAAACCGGGGTTCGCCTTCGGCGGCTCCTGCCTGCCCAAGGACGTTCGCGCGCTGACCTACAAGGGAAGGTCGCTCGACCTCGATCTGCCGCTGCTCAACGCCGTGCTCCCGAGCAACCAGAGGCAGGTGCAGAAGGGGCTGGAAATGATCTTGGCCTACGGCAAGAAACGGGTCGGAATCCTGGGTTTCGCGTTTAAGGCGGGCACCGACGACTTGCGCGAATCGCCGCTGGTGCAGGTGATCGAATCGCTGATCGGCAAAGGTTCCGAACTCCGGCTGTACGACCGCAACGTCAGTCTCGCCGCGCTGACCGGCGCCAACCGCGACTACATCCTCAACCACCTGCCGCACATTTCGCGGCTGATGGTCGACAGCATGGACGAAATTCTGTCCTTCGCCGAGGTGATCGTCATCGGCAACGGCGCCCGGGAGTTCGGCGACGTGCTGGCGCGGATACAGCCCGGACAGGTCGTCGTCGATCTCGTCCGCGCCGTTCCCAACCAGAGCGAATCCGGGCGCTACGATGGCATCTGCTGGTAAGTGTCCGGCCAAACCGCGGCGCGTCCTCTTCATCGTCGAGAACCTCCCGTCGCCGTTCGACCGGCGCGTCTGGCAGGAAGCGACGACCTTGCGCGACGCGGGCTACCTCGTTTCCATCATCTGCCCGACCGGCAAAGGCTACGAGAAGAAGTTCGAGGTCGTCGAGGACATCCATATCCATCGCCACGACCTGCCGCTGGAAGCCGAGGGCGCCATCGGTTACGCGCTCGAATATTCGGCGGCTCTGTTCTGGGAGTTTGCGCTCGCCTGGAAAGTCTTTTTCTCGCGCGGCTTCGACGCCATCCACGCCTGCAACCCGCCGGATCTGATTTTTCTGGTCGGCGGTTTTTTTAAGCTGTTTCTCGGCAAGAAATTTCTGTTCGATCACCACGACATCAACCCCGAACTTTACGAGGCAAAATTCGGGCGCCGCGACTTCTTCTATCGCCTGATGCTCTGGTGCGAAAAGCTCACTTTCAAGACGGCGAGCGTCTCGATCGCCACCAACGAATCGTACAAACGGATCGCGATCGGGCGCGGCGGCATGCATCCCGACAACGTATTCGTCGTGCGCAGCGGCCCGAAACTCGACCGGCTGCGCATCGTGCCGCCGGTAGCAGCGCTGAAGAAGGGGCGGAAGCATCTCGTCGGTTATGTCGGCGTGATGGGGCGGCAGGAAGGCATCGATCTGCTGTTGTATGCGGCGCGGCATGTCATCCAGGCGATGCGGCGCGACGATGTGCAGTTTGCGCTGGTCGGCGGCGGCACCTCGCTCGCCGAGATGCGGCAACTGGCGAAGGATCTCGGCGTCGCCGACCATGTGACCTTCACCGGCCGCGTGCCCGACCGCGAACTGCTCGACGTGCTCAACACGGCCGACGTGTGCGTCAATCCCGACGTGGCCAACGAAATGAACGACAAATCGACGATGAACAAGATCATGGAATACATGGCCCTGGGCAAACCCGTCGTCCAGTTCGACCTCGCCGAGGGGCGCTTTTCGGCGCAGGAAGCGTCCGTTTATGCGCGAAAAAACGATCCGCGACATCTGGCCGAGCTGATCGTCGAACTGCTCGACGATCCCGCGCGCAGAAAGCGGATGGGCGAGTTCGGGCGCAACCGGGTCGAAAACGAGCTTGAGTGGGAATACGAAGCGCCCAAGCTATTGGCGGCCTATGATCGGCTGTTCCGCTGAACGGGGCACAAATTTACCGGGAGCAGACGAAAATGGGATTACGCGACGAGCCGTTTATCAGAACACTGCTGGCCAGGCTGCCGGCCCAGAGCCGCGACTCGTTTAACGACGACCAGCTCAGAGCCTTGAAGGTCGCTCTGGGCGGGCAAGCGATCGGCGACCACGCCGTCGATCTGCGCTGGAGCTGGAAATTCTGGCGCCGGCACTACTACTTCATGCTGCTCGGCGGCCGCAGCGAGAGCGCCTCCAGCCCGCGCGGCGGCACGCTCGGCAACTTCGCGCGCCTGGTGGCGATGGCCGGGCTGCTCGGCACGCTCCTGGTGTTCTTCGTCCTGGCGCTTTATCTCCTCAAATCCGCCCTGGGAATCGATCTTCTTCCCGGTGTTTCTCTCGGGGTTTGGGACTGGTTCAGGGAGGTTTTCTCGCAATAGATCCTCGTGCGATCCTCGTGCTGCAACCGGGCCGGCGGCCGGTGGCTTACAGCACGTACCCGATGATTGCGACAAAATGCATCGCGCTACCGCCGATGACGAACAGGTGCCAGATACCGTGCCAGTGCCGGAACCTCTCGTCGAAGGCGTAGATGACGATGCCGGCCGTGTACAGGACGCCGCCGGCCGCCAGCCAGGCGAAACCTGCGCCGCCCAGCGCGAGCAGCAGCGGGTCGACGGCGATC
>JACQYA010000004.1 GCA_016208425.1 Betaproteobacteria bacterium | reverse complement strand
TCGTCGAGAACGCATTTCTGTATCTCAAGCGCTGGCGGGGCATCGCCGCGCGCTACGCCAAAAACGTTGCATCATTTCTGGCAGCAGCCCACATACGTTGCCTTGTCCTCTGGCTTGCAATCTCGTGACGACACTATCTAGGTCTTGCATTTTACGATACCGTCAACGCGTCCATTTGATGTTGACGGTATCGATGTTACTGAAGCTTTCAAGAAATGCCAATACCGACTCCGATACCGTCTCCAGCAGCGGACTACTATGAATAGTCAGGAATAGTAAAAAACAGAAAACCCCTTGTTTTACCAAGGGGTTTTCGTGTTTTTTGAATAGGTACGAATAGTACCGAAACGCTATGTAATCATTCCCACTCGATGGTCGCAGGCGGCTTCCCTGAAATATCGTAAACGACGCGGTTGATACCCCGCACTTCGTTGATGATGCGGTTCGAGACCTTGCCAAGCAAACTGTGCGGCAGTTCAGCCCACTGAGCTGTCATGAAATCCTGGGTTTCGACGGCACGCAGGGCGACTACGTACTCGTAGGTGCGCCCGTCGCCCATCACGCCGACGCTCTTGACCGGCAGAAAGACGGCGAAGGCTTGGCTGGTCTTTTCGTACCAGCCGGCGGCACGCAGTTCGTCGATGAAAATGGCGTCGGCGCGACGCAGTAAGTCGGCGAACTCGTGCTTCACTTCGCCGAGGATGCGTACGCCCAGACCGGGACCGGGGAAGGGGTGACGATAGACCATATCATGCGGTAGGCCGAGGGCGACGCCCAGCTCGCGCACCTCGTCCTTGAACAGTTCGCGCAGCGGCTCCAAGAGTTTCAGGTTGAGCGTTTCCGGCAAGCCGCCGACGTTGTGGTGGCTCTTGATGGTGTGCGCTTTCTTGGTCTTGGCGCCGGCCGATTCGATCACATCGGGGTAGATCGTGCCTTGCGCCAACCACCTGGCGTTGGCCAGTTTCTGCGATTCGGCCTGGAAGACTTCGACAAACTCGCGACCGATCACCCGGCGCTTCTGTTCGGGGTCGGACACGCCTTTCAGGTGCCCCATGAACTGTGCCGTGGCATCGACATGGATAACCTTGACGCCGAGGTTGAGGGCGAAAGTCTGCATCACCTGCCCGGCTTCGTTCAGCCGTAGCAGGCCATTGTCCACGAAGACGCAGGTGAGCTGTTCGCCGATGGCGCGATGGATCAGCGCGGCAGCCACCGACGAATCGACCCCGCCGGACAGGCCGAGGATGACTTCTTCGGCGCCGACCTGCTCGCGGATCTTCGCCACCGCTTCGTCGACGTAGCCGGGCATCGTCCAGTCGTGACCGCAGCCGCAAATATCGTGTACAAAGTGGGCGAACATCTCTCGTCCCTTGAGCGTGTGCGTGACTTCCGGGTGGAACTGCACGCCGTAGAATTGTCGATCTTCGTCGGCCATCGCCGCAATCGGCGTCGAATCGTTGCTGCCGATCACCTTGAAACCGGTTGGCAGCGCACTGACTTTATCGCCGTGGCTCATCCAGACATCGAGCAGACCATGCCCCTCGGCGTTGCGTCTATCCTCGATGCCCTTGAACAGCGCCGAATGACCGCGCGCGCGCATCTCGGCGTAACCGAATTCACGCTTGCTCGAACTCTCGACCTGGCCGCCGAGCTGCACCGCCATCGTCTGCATGCCGTAGCAAATGCCGAGCACGGGAACGCCAAGCTCGAAGATGACCTGCGGCGCCTTGACCTCTTCGGCCGCATACACCGAATTCGGGCCGCCGGACAGAATGATGCCCTGCGCACCGAATTCGCGGATGAAGGACTCGGAAACGTCGTAGGGATGCAGTTCGCAATAAACCTGCTGTTCGCGCACACGGCGCGCGATGAGCTGGGCGACCTGGGAACCGAAGTCGAGGATGAGAATTTTCTGGTGAGCCATTTCTTGTACCTTGAATGAATAAGGGCGGCTACACGAGCCGCCCTGAGAAATACAAACCGGTCATTCGACCCGATAGTTCGGCGCTTCCTTGGTGATCTGCACGTCGTGCACATGCGACTCGCGGACGCCGGCCGAGGTAATCTCGACAAAGCCGGCGCGTTCGTGCATCTCGTCTATCGTCGCGCAACCCAGGTAGCCCATCGACGAACGCAAACCGCCCATCAGTTGGTGGATCACGGCGAGCACCGAGCCTTTATAGGGAACGCGCCCTTCGATGCCTTCCGGCACCAGTTTGTCGACATTGGCCGTCGTTTCCTGGAAATAGCGGTCGGCGGCGCCGGCCGACATCGCACCGATCGAACCCATGCCGCGATACGACTTGTAGGAACGCCCCTGGAACAACTCGACTTCACCCGGCGCTTCTTCGGTGCCGGCGAACAATCCGCCCAGCATCACCGAGTTGCCGCCGGCGGCAATTGCCTTGGAAATATCGCCCGAGTAGCGGATGCCGCCATCGGCGATCATCGGCACGCCCGTGCCTTTGAGCGCATCGGAGACCATTTGCACCGCTGTGATCTGCGGTACGCCGACGCCGGCGACGATGCGTGTGGTGCAGATCGAACCGGGGCCGATGCCGACCTTGACGCCGTCGGCGCCATGATCGACCAGCGCGCGCGCGGCATCGCCGGTGGCGATATTGCCGCCGATCACTTCGACCTGCGGGAAATTGTTCTTCACCCAGCGCACGCGATCGAGCACGCCCTGCGAATGACCGTGCGCTGTATCGACGACCAACACGTCTACGCCCGCCTCGGCGAGCAACTCGACCCGCTCTTCGGTGCCGGCGCCGACGCCGATCGCTGCGCCAACACGCAGGCGCCCCGCGCCATCCTTGCAGGCATCGGGGTGTTCGGTAGTCTTGATGATATCCTTGACGGTAATCAGTCCGCGCAGCTCGAAGTTGTCATTGACCACCAGCACGCGCTCCAGGCGATGCTTGTGGATCAGAGCCTTGCCCTCTTCGACCGAGGCGCCCTCCTTCACCGTCACCAGACGCTCGCGCGGCGTCATGATGTTCTGCACCGGCTGATCGAGGTTGGTCTCGAAACGCAAATCGCGGTTGGTCACAATGCCGACCACGAGATTACCGTCGAGCACCGGCACGCCGGAAATCCTGTGCAGGCGCGTCAGCGCCAGCACTTCGCGCACCGACATGCCGGGCGGGACAGTGACGGGATCTTTCAGAATGCCGGACTCAAAGCGCTTGACCCTCGCCACCTCGGCGGCCTGGCTCTTGGGGCTGAGGTTCTTGTGGATAATGCCGATGCCGCCCTCCTGCGCCATCGCAATGGCGAGACGACCTTCGGTCACGGTATCCATCGCCGCCGAAACCAGCGGCAGATTGAGCGCAATGTTGCGCGTCAGGCGGGTTTTGAGGCTAACATCGCGGGGGAGAATCGAAGAATGGGCGGGTACGAGCAGGACGTCGTCGAACGTCAGCGCCCTTTGAATTAAACGCATGGCCTTTGATCCCGGGTCACAAAAACGTATTATACAGCAAGCTCCTTTGTGACTGGATGACCATGAAATGCCTCGCTCTCGCCATTGCCGCACTGCTCGCAAACACGCTCGCAAACGCCCAGATATATCAGTGGAAAGATGCGAACGGCAAAACCGTGATCTCGGACAAGCCACCGGTCGGCAACGTCCGCGACGAACGAAAAATAGACGCCAAGGCGCCCCCCGCAAGTGCCCTGCAACAAAAATCCGTGGCCGACCAAGAAATGGACTTCCGCAAGCGCCAGCAGGAAACGCAGGACAAGTCGGAAAAAGCCAAAAAAGAAGAAAACGCTGCGGCCGAGAAAAAAGACAACTGCGAGCGTACGCGCCGCAACCTGGAAATGCTCGAATCTGGCGAACGATTGGCTCTGCGCGATGAAAACGGCGAACGCACTTTTATAGATGACAGCCAGCGCCAGAAGGAAATCGCCAAAGCGCGCCAGACCTTGGAGTCATCTTGCAAGTAGGAATCAACTCAACGGCGTTGACAACGACTGGCATTCCACTACCCCACGGGGTTTCATCCCACCATCCCGCCGCAGACCCTGTGATCGCGTGTGCGTTAAAGCAGATCGCGCTCAACAAGAGTATGACGATTCTTTTCACTGGCAGATTCAAGCCTGAAGTGCAGCAGCGTCATGACGCGAGTGTAGCTGCACCATAAAAACCTCGTGTGGCGTTTTGAAACCGGGGCATTTTCTGGGAAGAGGTGGCTCCATTCAGCTGGACAGAATTCCGATTTTCTTAAGTGATATCTCTGCCGGGTTTTAAGCCGCCGCGGCGAGCGGTGACTTGCTGAGGTTGAAGTAAGCCGTGTCTGGTGTGTTTCCGTCAAGCGTTGAATG
>JACQYA010000181.1 GCA_016208425.1 Betaproteobacteria bacterium | reverse complement strand
GTTACCGCCCTGCCCTACCACGCCGGTCTCGATGCCGGCACGCGCCAGCGGCACCAGCAACGCTTCCTGCGCGAAGACGGCGTGGTGATGGTCGCCACCATCGCCTTCGGCATGGGCATCGACAAGCCCGACGTGCGCTTCGTCGCGCATCTCGACCTGCCGAAAAGCCTGGAAGCCTACTATCAGGAAACCGGCCGTGCCGGGCGCGACGGCGAAGCGTCGGAAGGCTGGATGACCTACGGCCTGAACGACGTGGTGATCCATCGCCAGATGATCGAGGAATCTACTTCGCCCCTCGAACAGAAGCGCGTCGAGCGACAGAAGCTGGACGCCATGCTCGCCTACTGCGAATCGGCCAAATGTCGGCGCGTCGTGTTGCTCAACTACTTTGGCGAAGAGGCCGCGCCCTGCGGCAACTGCGATGTCTGTCTCGACCCGCCGCAAGTCTGGGATGGCACGGTCGCCGCGCAAAAGGCGCTCTCGGCCGCGCTGCGCACCGGCCAGCGCTTCGGTGCCGGGCATCTGATCGACATCCTGCGCGGCAAGGCAACGGAGAAAGTGAAGCAGTTCGGGCACGCCAACTTGCCGACCTTCGGCGTCGGCGCCGACCTGGACGACATGGGCTGGCGCTCGGTATTCCGCCAACTGCTGGCCAACGGCCTGCTCGAAGCCGACGCGGCGGCCTACGGCGCGCTGAAACTTACCGAAAGCGCGCGGCCGGTGCTCAAGGGCGAAACCGGCGTGACGCTACGCCGCCAAGCCCTGCGGGTAAAACAGAAAACAGCGCACGAGAAAAAGCGGGCGCCGGTCGGTCGATCTGCCGACGACGATTCGCCGCTCTTTGCATTACTCCGCAACTGGCGCGCCGAAAAAGCCCGCGAACAAGGCGTTCCCGCCTACGTCATCCTGCACGACCGCACCCTGCGCGAGCTCGCCGCGCACCGCCCGAACTCGCCCGAAGCGCTGCTCGAAGTACCGGGTATCGGCCTCGCCAAGGCGGAACGCTATGGCGAGGCTTTGCTGGAGTTACTCGCCTGATGTTGTAGGGCGCCAATAAGCGCAGCGCATTGCGCCGCATGGCAATACCCATACGGCGGATTACGGTTCCCCCGTTGTATTTCCGTATCTCACGATTCATGGATGTCGCACGGGCAGCGGAAGCCGCCCGCTCTACCACCAACTACTTACGGCTGCACTGCTCTGGCCGCATCGTCTTGCTCGTTGCATTGCCCTTGTTGTCCGACTTGCAGATTTCGTGCCCCCTTTGATCTACCTTCGCGGCAGCGCCTGCGCTGCTATCGGCGTTCACCGTCACGTAGGTCTCGCCGCTATTGCAGTAGACCTTGCACACATATTCGCCGGCCTGGGCAACGCCCGCCACGGCAAACAGAGCGACCACTAACATTTTCTTCATTTTCACTTCTCCCATTGCCGAACTATCAAAAAAGCCGCTGCCGAACGGCAAGCGGCCAGGAAACCCGCCCACGCCGCCCCGAACGGCGAGCCAAAGCGAAGGCGGGGGTACTGCACTCATCATGACGGCCCGTGGACACCTTCGGGCACACCCGCTGCTCCCGTGGGAATAGCGGCTCTGGCGCGTGAAGGCGTGCTGGCGAGACGGAAGCCGTTGTTGTTGTTCCGGTTGCCGGGCGAGTTGTTGTTGCGGTTGGCGGCGCGCGTGTTCCTGGCGTTGTTGTTCCAGGAGCCGCCGCGAAGGGTAAAACCCGCGCGCCCATCAGGCGGACTGTCAGGCTCCCACGGCGGGGTGCGTTCAGTATCAAATCACCCACCGCGAAAGAGGGCATGGCGCAAGCGCCAGGTATCGGCGTTCTCGGCGTGCGCAATCCACGCCTGAACGTGCTGCACCACTTCATCCGCCGCCACTGACCCGGCGCGCCAGCGGTCGCGCAGGCCGCGCAGACGGTTGCGGAAACGGCGCACGCTGGCTTCCGGCAGGCGTCTATAGTCGCCCGGCAGCAGCACATAGCCGAGAAATTCGGCGGCCTCGGCGGTTGGCGCAACAAAGGTTTTGACCGGATGCAGGCGCAGGCGACGGCGGGCAAGAAACGCAGCGATCCGCTCCCGCCAACCGGCCAGCGCCTCGGCGTCATCGTGAAACAGCGCAAAGTCATCGACATAGCGCACATACGGCGCGCGCAGCACTTCCTTGACGAAATGGTCGAGCGCATCGAGATAAACATTGCCGAACAGCTGGCTGGTCAGATTGCCGATCGGCAGGCCGCGCCGCCGTTCCAGCGGCGTCAGCAGATCGTCGCCGGGAAAGTGCAGGTTCACCGGCTCCTGCGCATTCGAGCCGTCGATGATCGTGTCGAGCAGCCACAAGGTGGGTGGACAGGCGATACGGCGGCGCAGGTCGGCTTTGAGAATGGCGTGGTCGATGGCTGGGAAGTAGCGGTAAATGTCGGCGCGCAACACATGGCGATGCCGGTTGCGATAGTGCTCATAACGCGCCACGGCGCGGTGCGTGCCCTTGCCCTTGCGGTTGGCGAAGGTATCGTCGATAAAGCCGCGCTCGAAAACCGGCCCGACCACCGCGCACAGCGCGTGGTGCACCACCCGGTCGCGGAAGGGCGCGGCCGAGACGATGCGCCGCTTCGGTTCCAGCAGCTCCATTTCGGTGTAGCCGCCGCTCTGCCAGCTTCCGTCCTGCAAGGCGCGCTCGATGCGCAGCACGTTCTTTTCCAGATTGGCCATGAAGGCCGCCGTGCCGGGTTTGCCGCGCTTGCCGAGCGCCGCTTTCAAGGCAGCTTCGCGCAGCGGGGCGAAGCTGGCGATGCCGGCGAACAGGTCGGAGTGTCGTTTGGTCATTTCAGATCGTAGGTTGTGCCGCGAGGCACAACAGCGGGCGGCGTTGTGCCTCACGGCACAACCTACAGATCGGGTGGGAGCGGCCTTGGCCGCGATGGGCGGCAACGATACGCGCCAACGCATCCGCCGACGCCGCATCGCGGGCAAGCCCGCTCCCACCCGGCGCGTTGCGCTCAAGCAACACCCCTGTAGGGCGCAATAAGCGCAGCGCATTGCGCCGCATGGCGGAACCCGTTCGGCGCAATGCCCTTCGGTTATTGCGCCCTACAACAGAATGACGGGACTCAAACACGCGACACCTTCAGCCAGCCGCCAACCAAGCGTCCCACCTCGTCGATGGCGCGGGCGGCAAATTCGTAGCGGCGCAAGTCGAGCAGGCGCAAATCGCTGGCCAGGCGAAAGAGAAAGCGCAGCTTTTCCAGCCCGAGATTCGCCGCCGCCAACAGGGGCGTGGCCTGCCGGCTGTAGGTGGCTTCGATCAGGCGCTCCAGCACGTCCAGCGCGCCGCTTTGAATGCGGTCGCCGAGCGTGAATTTCTGCGTCCTGGGAAACTTCTCCACCGTCGGCACCAGCCAGCGCAAAAACTGATACCACTTTTCCAGCGCCGGGCCGGTGCTGCGGCTGCGATCTCGTTCAGTCATGAAAATTTCCTTTTGGGGGCTGCGCCCCCAAACCCCCGCGAAAACCCTCGCCCGCCTCAAGCGCCCAGAGCGAGAGGTAAAGGTGACAAGGGAAAAGGGCTAACGAGTCCTGGCGAGACGGAAGCCGCCGTAGTTGCTCCGGAAGCCGGGCGAGAGGTTGTAGCGGTAGGCGGCGCGCGCGTCCCTGGCGCTGAGGTCCCAGGAGCCGCCGCGCAGCCCACGCCCATCTCCGCTACAACTACTCGTCCACGCACTGCCAGCCGCCCGCCTCGTGAGTGATAAGCAGGTCATGGGAGTTTCCTCGACAAAGGACGAAAAAAAGCCCCGGCGTGCAGGATCACGGCGAGGCGGGTGCGGAGCGCGGGAACTTTCCCGCAAATGCGAAACTAACTGCGGGCTGCGAAGGAAGAAGTTGCGAACATAAGCATATTCTAATGACGTTCGCCACGCCAGTCAAGGGGTTGTTGCGGGTTTTGGTGGGTTGCGCCGATCATGCTGCCTGCGTCGAAAATGCTTGCATGTGCATTCTTTTGTGCATACAATGGAACGCATGGAGATTGAATTCGATCTTGGGAAGGCTGCCGCCAATCCGCTCAATCATACCCAAGGCGAGGCGCGCTTTGTGACCTTGGGCAGGGGTGGAAAAGGTCGAATTCTGCTGGTGGTGTGGACGCTACGCGGCGAAACCCCGCGTTTGATTTCGGCCTGGAAGGCCAACCAACCGCAACGGAGACGCTATGAGCAACAATTCTGACCCCTTGTTCGAGCAATACGCCGAAATGGATTTCGCCGAGGCCAAGCCGGTCGCGGACGTTCCCGCACTGGCAAGACTGCAAGCCGGCCACGGCGGCAAGTCGCGCATCACGATGCGGGTGGACAATGCCACCCTGTCGGTCTTCAAGACGCGCGCCGAAATGACCGGCGGCAATTACCAAACATTGATGAACGAGGCGCTGCGCCAGTTTGCCCAAGGCCAAACCTTGGCGGATGTGGTGCGGGAAACGATCCGGGAAGAGTTGCATCACGCCTGACGGTCGGCGGCGCTCTTTGCCGGCGCGGGGTGCACGGCGGATTACGCTGCGCTAATCCGCCGTACAAAACTTCGCCAGCACGTAGGGCGCCAATAAGCGCAGCGCATTGCGCCGAACTCGATACCGCAGTGAAGGCAAGGCTTGTGGGCTAGACCTAAATGGGTATAATTAGCGGGTGTCCGATCACCTCAAGCCGTTGCAATGGGTGGGATCTTCAAAGAAGGATCTCCTCGCGATGCCCGATGATGTCATTGACGTCTTTGGTTTCGCGTTGCACCTTGCTCAGACCGGCAAGAAGCACAACCAGGCCAAGCCCTTGAAAGGCTTCGGTGGAGCCGGTGTGCTGGAGGTTATTGAAGACCATTTGGGCGATACGTACCGTGCGGTTTACACGGTCAAGATCGTCGATGCTGTGTTTGTGTTGCACTGTTTTCAGAAGAAGTCCAAGCAAGGTATCGAAACGCCGAAACATGACCTAGACATTATCCGGGAACGCTTGAAGGCTGCGTAGGCGCACACCAAAGGAGCTTGAAATGATCGAGATTGAAAAAGGCTCGGCCAACGTTTATGAAGACCTCGGCTTTCCCGATACGGCCGGGATGCAGGTCAAGGCAACCCTGGCAGCCAAGATTGGCGAGATCGTCAAGCATCGCCATCTGACCCAACTTCAAGCCTCGGAGATTCTGGGCATGCCTCAGCCAAAGCTTTCCGGGATGCTGCGCGGTCAATTTCGCGGAATCAGCGAAGCCAAAATGCTGGAATGCTTGAACCGGCTTGGACGGGATGTGGAAATCGTGGTTCGCAAGCCTTCTCGCGCGCGCGTTGCGGGACATACCCGCGTAGTATTTGCCTGATCCGAATAAACGCGGTTTGAGAAACGGACAACGAAAGGCGGCTGGCGATTAAGCGTGCCAATGCTCCGGCGGCAACTGGCTGGCAATCGAAGTCGAGCAAGGGCGCCAATAAGCGCAGCGCATTGCGCCGCATGGCGGAACACATTCGGCGGATTACGCTGCGCTAATCCGCCCAAAAAACTTCGTTCAGCGATTGCGGCTGCCGCTGCGATGCGAGGCGCCGCCCGGTTTAGCGGGGCCGGAGCGATTGCCGCTCGGCGCGCCACCGGGACGCGGCGCACCACCCGAGCGACCGCCACCTTGCGGCCGTGCTCCGCCCCGCCCGGCCGACGAGCGCATCAGGATGGGTTCCGCGCGTATGCTCGGATCGGGCTCGTAACCGGGATAGATCGTTTCTTCGATCTGGCGCTTGATCAGGCGCTCGATGTCGTGTAGCAGCTTGCGCTCGTCGACGCAGACCAGAGAAATCGCCTCGCCCTCGCTGCCGGCGCGGCCGGTTCGGCCGATACGGTGCACGTAATCCTCGGCGACGTTGGGTAACTCGTAATTGACGACGTAAGGCAGTTCGTCGATATCGATGCCGCGCGCGGCAATATCGGTTGCCACCAGCACATGGAGCTTGCCGCTCTTGAAGTTGGCCAGCGCTCGCGTGCGGGCGTTCTGGCTCTTGTTGCCGTGAATCGCGTCGGCTTCGATGCCGGCTTTCAGCAATTTGTCGGCCAGCCCGTTGGCGCCCCACTTGGTGCGCGTAAACACCAGCACCTGATACCAGTTGTTGTCGCGGATCAGGTCGACCAGCAGGTCGCGCTTGCGCTCGCGGTCGACCTTGTAGACCTTCTGCCTGACCAGTTCGGCCGTCACGTTCTTGCGCGCCGCCTCGACATACTCGGGCTGATTGAGCAGGCCGGTCGCCAAGGCCTTGATCTCCTCGGAAAAGGTTGCCGAGAACAGCAGATTCTGGCGCTTTTTCGGCAGCAGCGTAATCACGCGCTTGATGTCGTGGATGAAGCCCATGTCCAGCATGCGGTCGGCTTCGTCGAGCACCAGCACTTCGACTGCCGACAGGTCGACGTTGCGCTGCTGCGCATGGTCGAGCAGACGCCCCGGCGTCGCCACCAGAATATCGATGCCATGCCTGAGCGCGGATATCTGCGGATTCATGCCGACGCCGCCGAACATGACCATCGACTTGACCGGCAGATGCGCGCCGTAAGTACGCACGCTCTCCTCGACCTGCGCGGCAAGTTCGCGGGTCGGCGTCAGGATCAGCACGCGTATCTTGCGCGGGCCGGTAGCGCCGGCAGGACGGCCGGCGGCGAGGCGATTAAGGAGAGGCAGCGTGAAGCCGGCGGTCTTGCCGGTGCCGGTCTGTGCGCAAGCCATCAGGTCGCGCCCGGCAATTACGATGGGGATCGCCTGCGCCTGGATCGGCGTGGGGGTTTCATAGCCCTGATCGGCAATGGCGCGAAGGATCTCGGGTGCGAGACCCAGTTCGGTGAATTTCATGGGGTGATAACTCCGTGCGTTTGCCATGCGCGCGCGTTGAAAACTCAAGCACAAATGCACGAACCAGTCTGGGCAAATACACAGAAATAGGTGAGTTGGACGAAGCGAGAGTGCCCGCCCGCACCGGACGGACGCCAAGACTGATGAATGGCGTCACGAGGAGGGGCGAAGCTTACCACGATCAGTTCAAAGGTACGCGCAATACCTGATCCGGGAAGATGTGATCCGGCGAGGTCAACACGCGGGGGTTGGCTTCGAATATCTTCATGAACTGCGCGGCATCGCCGTAGGCGCGCTGGGCGATGGCGGAAAGCGTGTCGCCCTTCCTGACCGTGATGGTGCGCGTTTCGGCCTCGCGCACCCGGGTTTCCGGCTTGATCGACGCCACGAAAGCGTCGCCCCCGGGGTCGGCGATGGCCGCGCCGACCACGGATTCCAGCCGCGAACGGATCTCGCGCTCGGCAGCCGGGTTGCCGCCGGCCTTATCGGCGACCCCCTCCGGTACGATGTGCACCTTGTTGTAAACCGACTGGTTGTATTCCGCCAGGGCTTTGGGATCGGCCGTCAGGCGATCGAGCTTGGCCTTGACATTCTCGATCGCGCCGGCGCCGCGTTTGTACAGCTCGTCCATTTGCGCGGTAATGAAGCCTTGATCCGACGCCGACTTCGCGCGGTATTCGGCCACCGACGTATCGACTGCCGAGCGTAGTGTATCGGTCGGCGGGGCGCCGGACGAGTCCGCCGGAAGCGGCGGTTTGCTCGCCAGGTTATCGGCCGACGGGGGCGTCGGTGCACCCGGTGGGCGCATCCAGAACCATAGCCCGGCGAGAAGGGCGAGGGCGAGGCCGACCCCGATCCACGGCAAGACGGCGGGCTTCTGGCGCTCGTCCGGTGTAGGCACCCGGCTGCGGGCAGGTGTTGCGGGCTTGCTTTGCGGGATCGCCTCTTGTTGCGGCCCGGGTGCCGGGGCAGCGAATTTTGCTGCGGGCGCGGCGGTGTCGGCCGGGGAATCGGCCGGGGAATCGGGCGGGGAATCGGGCGGCGTTTCGGGCGGCGCGGCCGCTTCCGGCGCCGGCATCGCCACCGCGCGCGGCGAGCCGGGCGTGGCGCCCGGCAGCATCGCGGCGGCGGCGAGCAGCCCGGCGCCGGTCACCGGTTTGCGCACCCATACCGTGTCGGCGACCGATTGTTCGAGGACGGAGAAAAGAATGCCGGGGCGGCCGGAGCGCGCGTTGAATTGCGCCCAATGCGCCCTCGACACGGGATGGTCGTAATCGAAGATGGCGACCTCGGCGTCTTCTTCGGCGCAGAGCGAGAAGACGTTGCGCCCTTCGCCCCGGAAGAACATGTTCAGCGCCGCCTCGTTGCGCGCTTCGAGCGTCAGCAGGGCGACCCGGACCGGGTGTGCGGCGGCGCTGCTGGCGCCGCTTCCGGCAGCCCGATTCGCGGCCGGCGCGGCCAGCCGCGAGCGCAGCCGCGCCGCCGCTTCGCCGAGCGCGGCGGCGGTGAACGGCTTACCGACCCAGACCGCGTCCGGGGAATTCTGTTCGGCGACCGACAGAACGATGCCCGGTTTGCCATACGCCTTGCCGAACTGCTGCCAGTGGGCGCGCGACGCGGGGTGATCGAAGTCGAAAACCGCAACTTCCGCCCGCTCTTCGGGAACTTCGCGAAAGACCTCACGGCCGGCGCCCTGAAGATAGATTTGCAGGGTAGCCAGAGCGCGCTCGGGCAGGCTGAGAAAGGCGATGTCAAGGCAGGTATCGTTCATGGCTATCCAACTCGGGCAATTTAAGGGGAGCGTTCGGCCGGCGGCGGCAGCGCGGCTACCTTATTTCGGTTTGCCGGGGACGACCGTGGTCAAACCGAGCAGGCGCCACATCTGCATCCCGTCGCGGTAGTACTTGAGCTTGGCAGCCGGGTAACCGAAGCCGATCAGACCCTGGATAGCGCGCGGCGACTGGTCGCACCAGACGCCGTTGCAGAACATGACCAGGGTTTTGGCAGCGCTGAAATCGGCTTTGCCGTCGGCGCCCTTGCGCACGCCGAGCGCAGCCAGCACCTTGTCCATATGCGGGTTGTCGGGCTTGACGATGGAAAACGGGATGTTGATCGCCGAGGGAATCGTTTCGGCCTTGTAGAACTCCGGCAACCGCGCGTCGACCAGAACCCCGGCGCCGGATTTGACCTCCTTGCCCAGAAAACCGAGCAATTCCAGCTCTCCGATGGTCTCCACGCCCGGTGCGGCGCTCATCGGATGGATGCAGAACGGCGGGCAAGGACGCGAGGTTTTGGCAAAATCGTCGATGATCTTGTTGCCCTGGTCCTGGATGCGCTGGATGCGCACCTTCTGCCCGTTGTGGGTTACGTCCACATAGGCGATAGCGTCGGTGATCCCGACCTTCGTTTCCTGCGCGTGGGCGCTAAAACTCAACGCTAGCAGTCCCAGCAAGGTCGACAGCTTCCCGGTCAATGTCATCAGGCACCTCGAAGAATAAGTGGAAACAACAAAAGCTCGCAGGGAGAAAAACCGCTACGGAGCCGCAGACTTTTAACACAGGCCGAGCGGAAAATCCAGTCGTCGCGACAGTGCTTGCCCCGCCTCGCGTTCAAACGTTCTCGCGCCCCAGATTGTTGGCCCAGGCCAAAGCTTGCGCGATGCAAGCGCTTACCGTTTGCGCTTTCAGCGCGGGCAGGCGCTGCAGCGCTTCTTCGGTGGCCAGCAGATCGGTCAGCTCGGTCGCTTCGACCAGTTGCAGCAAGTCCCCGAGCGGGCCGCCGAAATCGGTGAGCGCCTGTTTGACGCGCTGCGCGACCGGCAGTTGGGCGAGAATTTCTTCCATCGCCACGCCGAGCAGGGTGGGCATCAGCGACATGATGCCGACCATGAAGGCGTGGTCGGCAAATTCCCGGTTGTTGGCGTGCACGCGGTCGGCGAGAAGTTCCATCAGGCGTCCGCGCGTCGCCGCCAGCTGCAGCAGCGGATTGAAGCTCTGCGCGCCGTCCTTGGGGTTGGTGTACAGCAACAGTTGCAGCCAGCGCTGTAGCTGGCGGCGACCGAGCACGGCGATAGCGTGGCGCAGGGAGGTGATCTGCGTGGTGACGCCGCTGCCGACCGAGTTGGTCAGGCGCATCAGATTGACCGTGAGCCCAGGTTCCAGCTTGAAGGCTTTCTCCAGGTCGGCGGATTCGGCGTCTTCCATCAGCAGGCCGAGCAGGCGCATCAGCGTGAGCTGCGCGGGGTTGAGTTTCTTGCCGGCGATGACCGTCGGCTTGGCGAAGAAATAGCCCTGGAACAGCTCGAACCCGAGGCTCTGGCAAAACGCCATCTGCTCGCCGGTTTCCACCTTTTCGGCGAGCAGTTTCTTGCCCAGCGGTTTGAGCAGGGCGACCAGCGCGCGCAGCGCCTGGTTGTCCAGCTCCTTCACGTCGACTTTGATGATGTCGGCCAGCGCCAGCAGCGGGCGATAGCCGGCGCTGGCCTGGATCACGTCGTCGACGGCGAGCGTGAAGCCGAGGTCGCACAACTGCCGGCAGCGCGCCAACACTTCGGGCGTCGGCGGGATATTTTCGAGTATTTCCAGGACGACCGACTGTTGCGGCAGAACCTCGATCAACTCGCTGAACAGGAAATCGATGTCGACGTTGATGAAGCCGCGATACGGCCCGAGCGCATCGCCGACCGAGAGCTCGGTAAAGGCGTTGGCGATCACAGTCGCCGTCGCCTGCGTCGCGTCAAGCACGTCGGCATGGTTGCCGGAAGCGATTTGCCCGCTGCGGAACAGCAGCTCGTAAGCCGCCAGTTGCCGGTCGCTGCCGAGAATCGGCTGGCGGCCGAGAAAAACCTGCTGGCCGTCGTCGGTGTTGCGTTCGCTCATCGGAGAACTCTCCCTGTTCGCTCAGAAGGGTAGCGCCAGCCCCGGGCGCGCGTCGTGCAGCACGCGGCGGAAGTCGGACTGTATGCGTTCCAGCGCCGCCGCATCGTCGGCCTCGAAGCGCAGCACCACCACCGGCGTGGTGTTGGACGGGCGCGCCAGCCCGAAGCCGTCGGCGTATTCGACGCGCAGGCCGTCGATCGTGACGATGTCGCGCGCGCCGTCGAAACGCGCGTCGCGGCGCAGGTCGTCGAGCAGCGCGAACGGCTCGCCTTCGGCCATCTTGATGTTCAGTTCGGGCGTCGAGCTGCTGTTCGGCAGCGCTTTGAGCACGGCGCTGGGGTCGGCCGAGCGCGAGAGGATTTCGAGCAGGCGGGCGCCGGCATAGAGGCCGTCGTCGAAACCGTACCAGCGTTCCTTGAAGAAAACGTGCCCGCTCATCTCGCCGGCCAGCGGCGCGCCGGTCTCCTTCAATTTGGCCTTGACCAGCGCGTGGCCGGTGTTCCACATCAGCGGCTCGCCGCCGTGCTGGCGTATCCAGGGGGCGAGCAGGCGCGTGCATTTGACGTCGTAGATGACCGCCTGGCCGGGGCAGCGCGCCAGCACGTCGGCGGCGAACAGCATCAACTGGCGATCCGGGTAGATGATCTCGCCGTCTTTGGTGACGACGCCCAGCCGGTCGCCGTCGCCGTCGAAGGCGATGCCCAGCTCGGCGTCGGTGTCGCGCAGCGCGCGGATGAGGTCCTGGAGGTTTTCCGGCTTCGACGGGTCGGGGTGGTGGTTGGGGAAACTGCCATCTACTTCGCAGAAGAGTTCGACGAGTTCGCAGCCGAGCTTGCGGAAAAGCTGGGGGGCGACGCCGCCGGCCACGCCGTTGCCGCAGTCCATCACGATCTTCATCGGCCGGGCGAGTTTCACGTCGCCGACGATGCGCTCGATATAGGCCGGCTGGATGTCGGCGCTGCGCGCTAGCCCGGCGCCGGCCCTCAAGTTTTCGGGTTCGTCCGATTCGGCGCGCCGCTTGATGCCCCGGATCGCTTCGCCGGCCAACGTTTCGCCGCCGACCACCATTTTCAGGCCGTTGTAGTCCGGCGGGTTGTGGCTGCCGGTGACCGAAACGCAGCTCTGGCAGCCGAGTTCGTAGGCTGCGAAGTAGGTCAGCGGCGTCGGTACGCAGCCGACATCGATGGTGTCGATGCCGGCCATGCGGATGCCTTCCATCAAGGCGCCGGCGAGTTCCGGGCCGGACAGCCGCCCGTCGCGGCCGACGGCAATCGCGGTCTGCCCGCGTTCGTGGGCGAAAGAACCCAGGCCGCAGCCGATGCGGCGGACGATTTCGGCGGTCAGCGTTTTGCCGACGATGCCGCGAATATCGTAGGCCTTGAATATTTCCGGGGGGAGCATGTCGCTCATCTCAAACCTCGTGCTGAAAGAAATGGAGTATGCGCTGCGGCAGCCAGTCCAGATGTCCGGGCAGGCCGCCGCCGACAAAGCCGACGTGCCCGCCCTGGCGCGGAAACTCGGCCGTCACCGAGGACGATAGTTGGTCGGCGGCCGGCAGTGCGTCGGCCGGCAAAAAGGGGTCGTTCAGGGCGTTGAGCAGCAGCGTCGGCAGCCGTATCGCGGCCAGCCACGGTTTGCTGGAAGCGCGCAGCCAGTAATCGTCGGCGCCGGCAAAGCCGTGCAGCGGCGCCGTGACGGCATCGTCGAACTGGTACAGCGTGCATGCGGCGTGCATTCGTTTCGCGTCGAAAATATCCGGGAAAAGTTGCAGCTTGGCGGCCGCGTTGCGCTTTAGCGTGTGCAGGAAGTGCTGCGTATAGACGCGGTTGAAGCCGCGCCCCAGGTGGTGGCCGCAGGCGGTCAGATCGAGCGGCGCGCTGATCGCGGCGGCCGCGCGGATCAGTTCGCCGGCCCCCGATCCCCGTTCGCCCAGCCATTTGAGCAGCGCGTTGCCGCCCAGCGAAACGCCGACCGCGTAGAGCGGGCGGGCCGGAAACTGCTGCTTCAGCCGGCGCAGAATCCAGTCGATCTCTTCGCTGTCGCCCGAGTGGTAAGCGCGCGGCAAGCGGTTGATCTGCCCCGAACAGCCGCGAAAATGGACGACCACACCGTCCCAGCCGACCGCCGACAACGCGCGCATCAGCGAGATCGCGTAGTGGCTGTCGGAGCTGCCTTCCAGGCCGTGGAAAAGAACCACCAGCGGCGCGCTTTGATCGACGGCGGACGGAAGCGACGTGCTTTTCCAGTCGAGGTCGATGAAGTCGCCGTCCGGCGTTTCCCAGCGCCCGCGCCGGAAAGGCGGTGGCTCGGGCTTGATGAGCAGCGGGTAAATCGTTTGGGCGTGCCCGCCGGGGAGCCATTTGGGCGCCCGGTAGGGGGCTGCCGGTAGAGGGCTTCTGGCGCTCAATGGAGTGTCCGCAAATGGTCGCCGCCCTCGCCGCCGCCGTCCTCGGCCTCCAGAGCCGCCGAGGAGTGATGCGAGAGCAGCCGCCAGCCGTGCGCGCCGCGCTGGAAGACGTTGGTGGCGAGCATCGGGCCGTGCGGCGTGTTTTCGTCGCCGACGTAGAGCGTTTCGACCACGCTGTGCACGGCGAGCAGCAGGCCGGACCAGCGCACGCTACGCGAGAGGCGCACGGTGAGACGCGGGTTGTTGGCGAAGATACCGCGCCAGTTCTCGCGGATCGCCGCTGCACCGCGCAGGCGCTGGCCGGTCGGATGAATGCAGACGATTTCCTCGTCGTCGGCCCAGACCGCCATCAGCGCTTCCAGGTCGGCGCGCGCCATGGCTTCGTAAAAAGCGCTTTCGACATCTTCGGCGCTGGCGAAGATCCGGCTCATCGCGCTTCCCCCGAGCCGGCGACGGCCAGGCAGGCATCGAGGATGCGCCGCGGGGCGAGCTTGTTCAGGCAGTCGAGATGGCCGAGCGGGCAGTCGCGCCTGAAGCAGGGGCTGCATTCCAGGTTCAGGCTGACGATGCGCGCGCCCGCCGAAAGCGGCGGCGTGAAGCCGGGCGACGACGAGCCATAAACGGCGACCAGCGGCCGGCCGACGGCGGCGGCAACGTGCATCAAACCGGAGTCGTTGCAGACGGCGAAATCGGCCAGCGCGATAAGGTCGATAGCCTGCGCGAGCTTGGTGTTGCCGCAGAGTGTACGCAACGGCGTGCTGTCGGCGACCAGCGCGGCGATCTCGTCGCCGACCCTCTTGTCCTTCGGCGAGCCGAGCAGCCAGATCGTGTAGCCCCGCTCGGCCAGCGCGTTGGCCAACGCGGCGAAGTGCGCCGCCGGCCAGCGTTTGGCCGGGCCGTATTCGGCGCCGGGGCAGAAGACGGCGAGTTTTTCCGGGCGTTCGAGGTCGTACGCCGCGAATGCCGCGAGCGTGTTTTGCTGCTGTCCGGCGCTGGATTCCAGGTGCGGCAACGGTATCGGTCGCGGCAGCGGCGATCCCGGCGTTTCGGCGAGCTGCGCGAAACGTTCGGCCATTTGCGGCAGCGCGGCCTTATCGAGCGTATGCCGGCGATTGATGAGGCCGTAGCGCGATTCGCCGATGAAGCCGAAGCGCTCGGGAATGCCGGCAAAAAACGGAATCAGTGCCGACTTGATCGAATTGGGGAGCACGTAGGCGCGCTGGTAGCCGGCGTGCGCCAGTTCGCGCGCCAGGCGGTGGCGGCCGCGCAGCGAAAGGTCGCCGTGCCCGAACGGGCTATCGACGATACGGCCGATTTCCGGCATGCGTTCGAGCACCGGCGCCACCCAGCGCGGCGCCAGCGCGTCGAGCTGCAAGCCGGGAAATTTTTCGTGCAGCCGCATGAACAGCGGCTGGGCCAGCACGGTGTCGCCGATCCACGAAGGGGCGACGACGAGCGCACGCAGCACGTCAGACGTAGGCCAGCCAGTCTTCGTGCGCCGCCACCTTGCCGTTCACGCAGTCGAAGAACAGGCTCTGGATTTTCGCCGTGACCGGCCCGCGACGGCCTTCGCCGATCTGCCGGTTGTCGAGTTCGCGGATCGGCGTCACTTCGGCTGCGGTGCCGGTGAAGAAGGCTTCGTCGGCGCAATACACCTCGTCGCGCGTAATGCGCTTCTGGATGACGGGGATGCCGAGTTCTTCCGCCAGCGTCAACACCGAGGCGCGCGTGATGCCTTCGAGGCAGGACGTAAGATCCGGCGTGTACAGCTTGCCGCCTTTGACGATGAAAATATTCTCGCCGGCGCCTTCCGCGACGTAGCCGTCGACGTCGAGCAACAGCGCCTCGTCGTAACCGTCGTGCGCGACTTCCTGGTGCGCCAGGATCGAGTTGGTGTAAGTGCCGACCGATTTCGAGCGGCACATGTTGATGTTCACGTGGTGGCGGGTGAAAGACGAGGTTTTCACGCGGATGCCTTTTTCCATGCCCTCGGCGCCCAGGTAGGCGCCCCACGGCCAGGCGGCGATGGCGACATGCGTGCTGATCGCCGTCGCGGCGATGCCCATCGCTTCCGAACCGTAAAACACGATGGGGCGGATGTAGCACGATTCGAGCTGGTTGGCGCGCACGACTTCCTTTTGCGCCTCGATCAAGGTCGCCTTGTCGTAGGGCATCTTCATCTGGAAGATGTAGGCCGAGTTGAACAGGCGGTCGGTGTGTTCCTTGAGGCGGAATATCGCCGTGCCTTTTTCCGCCTTGTAAGCGCGGATGCCTTCGAAAACGCCCATGCCGTAATGCAGGGTGTGCGTCAGCACGTGCGTGGTCGCTTCGCGCCAGGGCACCATGTTGCCGTCTTGCCAAATGAATCCGTCGCGATCCGCCATCGACATGGTTGAGTCTCCGTTTGCCGCAAATTTGGAAGCGGAATTCTAGCCGATTTTGCCTGCCGTTGGCAGTAGAATGGCAGCCTTTCCCTATGCCAACGTCCCTGCCATGATCTGGAAACCCAACGTCACCGTCGCCGTCGTGCTTGAGCGTGACGGCAAATTCCTGCTCGTCGAAGAAGAAACCGAAGACGGCATCCGCTACAACCAGCCGGCCGGCCATCTGGAGTGCGGCGAGTCGCTGGTCGCTGCGGCGATCCGCGAGACGATGGAGGAAACGGCGTACACTTTTGCGCCGCAGTATCTGCTCGGCGTCTATCACTGGCGCAACGAGGCGAAGGAGATCACCTACCTGCGCTTCGCCTTCGGCGGGGAGATCGCCGGCCACGACCCGCTCCGCCCGCTCGACGCCGGTATCGTCGCCGCGCGCTGGCTGACGCTGGGCGAGATACGCGCGCTGGCGCCGCGTCACCGCAGCCCGCTGATCCTGCGCTGTATCGAGGACTGGCTGGCCGGCAAGCGTTATCCGCTGGATCTGCTGACGCATTATGGTTGAGAGCTTACTCTGGATATTCTGGATATGATCGGAAGCAGCACATCTTCCTCACTCGCGGTAGAGAAGGATTAGACGGGTAAATTCGTTGGCGGCCGAATCTATGAACTACGCCGAATTCCCAGTCACTTTTCGTATTTGGAGTTGTCATGCCGCAGATTGAAGGAACACCCTACGACGTAGAAGCATCCCAGTTTGCTCGACTCCAAGAAGTTGGACTGCGAGTTGCTACGATGAGAGGTACGGGATCATTGACTCCCGAGGTATTGAGTACGATTAGAAAGTACTTCCGCATTAAGAATATATACCACTCGAATGCTATTGAAGGGAATTCACTTAATGTTGGAGAAACCCGTACCGTTGTTGAGCTTGGGCTGACAATTACCGGGAAGCCCTTAAAAGACCAAGCGGAGGCGAAGAATCTATCGGCGGCTCTAGATTTTCTGGAGGAACTCGCGGCAAACCCGAATCGTCCGATCACAGAAGCTGATGTTCGCCAAATTCATCTGTTAGTGCTCAAAGGAATCAACGACGAAGAGGCGGGGCGTTATAGATCTACCATCGTGGAAATCGGGGGTTCGCAGTACAAACCGCCATCACCCGAGTCGGTTGCCGGAGAAATGGACAGCTTTGGACAGTGGCTACAACAGGCCAGTGTTCCAAGTGTTTTGTTTGAGTCAACCGAAGCAGTCCTTGCTGCCAGTGCAGCACACACTTGGTTCGTGACCATTCACCCATTTATTGATGGAAACGGTCGGGTAGCAAGACTGCTGATGAATCTGATTCTAATGCGGTTCGGATTTCCTATTGCTGTTGTAACGCGGGAAGATCGGCTTAGATATTACGACGCGCTTGAGGTTTCTCAGGTTTCAGATTTAACGCCTTTTGTTTCCCTGATTTCAGAGTGTGTTGAAGAAAGCCTGGAGGAATACAAAGAGGCCGCGAACGAGCAAAGGGAAAAGATCGAGTGGGCTAAGTCCCTTGCTAGCAAATTCGACCAAAAGGAGAAGACTCGCGCCTCGAATCAGTACGAAGTTTGGAAGAGTGCGATGGAGCTTCTAAAAAATTTATTCAGACAAAATGCCGAGTTTCTCGCGGCGTCGTCCAATCTTGGAGAGGTATATTTCCGTGATTTCGGCATGCTGGAGTTTGAGAAATATCTTTCGCTCAAGAACTTTGGCTCGGCAAAGAAGACTTGGTTCTTCCGTTTGGATTTTCGGAGTGGAACACAGTCGGCTCGTTATCTTTTCTTCTTCGGCTCTCCTGGCTATGCAGCGAAGAGCAAGACGGACGTGACGTTACACGTCAGCCGCGAGGAGCCACCCGGTTCCTTCCACTATGAAAGGCTTGACGTTTTGTCTGCTCCTAACATTCCCTCTTTTGTTGAGATTGGATATAGGGTCGACGACGAGGCATTCGTGGTGAGGGGAAAGAACGGGAGTACGCGCACCGAAAAAATCGAGTCGGTTTGCCGGCGGTTCATCCAAGAAGTTATCGAGAAGCACTTCGGTACCTAACCCTCACGCAAAGGGGGGAATTGGAACCTGCTTCCAGTTCTAATCGCACCTGCCTGTTCCGGCAACAAGAGGTTTTGAAATGAGTGCAAACACGGGTAAGACAGTGGTCGTCGGGATGTCCGGCGGCGTCGATTCTTCGGTCGCGGCGATTCTTCTGAAGGAGCAGGGGTGGAACGTGGTCGGCCTGTTCATGAAGAACTGGGAGGACGACGACACCGGCGAATACTGCTCGTCGCGCCAGGATCTGGTCGACGCGACGAGCGTCGCCGACCGTATCGGCATCGACATCGAAGTGGTCAATTTCGCGGCCGAGTACAAGGAGCGCGTGTTCGCCGAGTTCCTGCGCGAATATCAGGCCGGCCGCACGCCCAACCCCGACGTGCTGTGCAATTCGGAAATCAAGTTCCGCGCCTTTCTCGACCATGCGATGACGCTGGGCGCCGAGAAGATCGCCACCGGCCACTATGCCGGCGTGCGCGAATCGAACGAGGGCGAGGGCGCTTACCAGTTGCTGAAGGCCGAGGACGGCACCAAGGATCAAAGCTATTTCCTGCACCGCCTCAACCAGCAACAGCTCGCCAAGACGCTGTTTCCGCTGGCCGGCCTGTACAAGCGCGAGGTGCGGAAAATGGCCGAGGCGGCCGGGTTGCATGTCGCGGCGAAGAAGGATTCGACCGGCATCTGCTTCATCGGCGAACGCCCGTTCAAGGAATTCCTGATGCGCTACCTGCCGCCGAAACAGGGCGAGATCCGTTGCCTCGACGACGGGCGCGTGCTCGGCGAGCACGACGGGTTGACCTATCACACCCTAGGCCAGCGCAAGGGCCTGCATATCGGCGGTGTGAAAGGTGGAAAAAGCGGCGAGAGCGGCGACCACGACGCCTGGTTCGTGGCGAAGAAGGACATGGAAAATAACGTGCTCTATGTCGTGCAGGGGCACGATCATCCCGCGCTTTTCGTCGAGGACTTGATCGCCCGGCAACTCTCTTGGGTGTCCGGCCAGGCGCCGCATTCGCAGTGGGTGTATACCGCCAAGACCCGTTACCGGCAGACAGACGCGGCTTGCCAGGTCGAGATGCGGGATAGGGATTCATGCCGCGTGCAGTTCGCCGAGCCGCAATGGGCGGTCACGCCGGGGCAGTCGGTGGTGGTGTATGAGAGCAAGGTATGCCTCGGCGGGGGGGTGATCGCTTGATGAAGGTCGCCAGACCGGTCGGCGACGGGGCGGGCGAAGGCCGTAGGTTGCCCATAAAGGCCGTGCTGTGGAGCGTCGCGCTGGCCGCCGTCGGCTATCTGGTTCTCTCGCTGTGGGCGGGTTGGCGCGAGGTCGTCGCGGCGGTGGCCAAGGTCGGCCCGGCCGTCATTCTCGGGTTGCTGGCGCTTTCGTTGAGCAACTACCTGTTGCGTTTTCTGCGCTGGGGGCATTACCTGGCGCTGCTCGGCGCACCGGTCGCCTGGCGCATCAACCTCGGCGCCTATTTCGCCGGTTTCGCGCTGACCACCAGCCCCGGCAAGCTCGGCGAAACCTTGCGCTCGGTGCTGCTCAAGCCGCACGGCGTGCCGGCGGCGGCCAGCCTGGCCGCCTTCTTCGCCGAACGGGCGAGCGATCTGCTGTCCATTCTGGTGTTGACCGCCATCGGCCTGTGGTCTTATGCGCCGGCTCGTCCTGTCGTCGGGCTGGCGCTGGCCGGCATCCTGCTCGCGCTGCTGCTTGTGCAATGGACGGCGGCGATTGCGGCAATCGACCGCAAGGCCGCCGCCCGGCCCGGTAAGTGGGCGGCGCTGGTGGTCAGGCTGTGCGAGATCGTCCTTCATTTCCGCCGCTGTTTCAGCCTGTCGGCAATGGCCGGCGGCCTGCTGATCGGCGTCGTCGCGTGGCTGGCCGAGGGGGTCGGTTTCTGGTGGCTGCTAGAGGCGCTCGGGCATCCCTTGCCGCCGACTACCGCCGTGTTCATCTACGCCTTTGCGATGCTGGTCGGCGGCATCTCTTTCCTGCCCGGCGGCTTGGGCGGCAGCGAGGCGGTGATGATCGGCCTGCTGGCGATGAATGGCTTGCCCGAGCCGGTGGCGGTGACGGCGACGCTGATCTGCCGCCTGGCGACGCTGTGGTTCGCGGTCGGGCTCGGCGCGGTGTTTCTGGTCAGACAACGCTGAAAGGGAACGCTGAAATGGCACTGACTTCGTGGGGGCAATTGCCGGCCAGCCCGGCCGCCGAAGAGCGCTGGTGGGACGAGCGTTCCGCGCCGCTGCCGGAAGTCGGCGGCACGCTGCTGGCTTACGGCAACGGCCGCAGCTATGGCGATGTTTGCCTGAACGGCGGCGGCACGCTGCTGCGCGGTCGCGGTTTGTGGCATTTCATTTCTTTCGATCCGGAAAATGGCCGTCTGGTTTGCGAAGCGGGTGTCCTGCTCGCCGACATCCTGGACGTGTTTGTGCCGCGCGGCTGGTTCCTGCCGGTAACGCCCGGCACGCGCTTCGTCACCGTCGGCGGCGCCATCGCCAACGACGTGCACGGCAAGAACCACCACCGGGCGGGCACCTTCGGGCGCCACGTCCGCCGCTTCGAGCTATTGCGTTCGGACGGGTCGCGCCGCGTCTGTTCTTTGACCGAAAACGCCGAGTGGTTTGCCGCAACGATCGGCGGCCTGGGCCTGACCGGCCTGATGACCTGGGCCGAGATCGAGCTGCGGCGCATCGCCGGCTCCGGCGTCGCGGTGGAGAACCGGCGTTTCACCGGGATCGACGAGTTCTTCGCGATCAACGCGGAAGCCGAGGCGCGGCACGAATACACCGTGGCCTGGATCGATTGCCTGGCGAACACGCCGCGCGGCATCCTGATGGCGGGCGATCATGCCGAGTCCGGCAGCCTGGCCGACGTGGCGAAGCGGCCATTGAGCCTGCCCGCGACGCCGCCGATCTCGCTGGTCAACGGCCTGACGCTGCGCGCCTTCAACTTCGCCTATTTCCATCGGCCGCTTCCGGCGACTGCGGTGGTGCACTACGTGCCGTATTTTTACCCGCTCGACGGCATCCTGCACTGGAACCGGCTCTACGGCCGAAAGGGCTTTTACCAATACCAGTGCGCGCTGCCATCCGGCGCGCGCGACGCGCTGGGCGAGATTCTGCGCGGCATCGCGGTTAGCGGACAAGGCTCCTTCCTGGCGGTGTTGAAGACTTTCGGTGAAATTCCCAGCCCCGGCCTGCTCTCTTTCCCCTTGCCGGGAATGACGCTGGCTCTGGATTTTTCCAATTCGGGCAGCGAAACGCTGGCGCTTTTCGACCGCCTCGACGCCATCGTCGGAGCGGCCGGCGGCCGGCTCTACCCGGCCAAGGACGCGCGCATGAGCGGCAGGTTTTTTCGCGGCAGCAACCCGCGTTTCGACGAGTTCGCAAACTTCATCGACCCGAAATTTTCGTCGGATTTCTGGCGGCGGGCGACGGCTTAAACAGGAGTCAACCCATGCAAAAAATTCTCATCGTCGGCGCCGCATCGGCCATCGCCGAAGCCGCCGCCAGGCGCTGGGCGTCCGGCGGCAACGCGCTCTTCCTGGTCGGCCGCAACGCCGCGCGCCTGGAGACGATAGCCGGCGATGTGCGCGTGAGCGGCGCGGCCTCGGTCGGCGTTTTTGCGATGGACGCCAACGAAGTGGCGGCTCACCCCGCGATGCTGCAAGCGGCCGAAAAATCTCTCGGCGGGCTGGACATCGCCCTGATCGCGCACGGCACTTTGCCCGACCAGAAGGCCTGCGAGCGCTCGGTCGAACTGACGCTGCGGGAAATCGGCACCAACGGTCTATCGGTGGTCGCGCTCGCCACGCTGCTGGGGGAGCGATTCGGGAAGCAAGGGAGCGGATCTGTCGCCGTAATCGGCTCGGTCGCCGGCGACCGCGGCCGGCAGAGCAACTACGTCTATGGCGCCGCCAAGGGCATGGTCGGCCTCTTCCTGCAAGGGCTGCGCAACCGCCTGGCCAGCAAGGGCGTGCAGGTGCTGACCGTCAAGCCCGGTTTTGTCGACACCCCGATGACCGCCGCTTTCAAAAAAGGCGCCTTGTGGGCGCAGCCGGACGATATCGCCGCCGGCATATTGCGCGCCATCGGGAAGAAGCGGGATGTCGTCTATCTGCCGGGCTTTTGGCGGGCGATCATGACGGTCATCAGGCACATTCCCGAGTCGGTCTTCAAGAAAATGTCTTTGTAATATCAGCGGAGAAACATGACGTTGCTGCTGACCGGGCGACTGCTACAGATGGTCTGATCGGGTTTGCCCGGCGATACATCTGACGCCGGGTCGCAAGTTTTCCAACGCCCCGCTTCCGGTATCATTCGCCCACCTCCCGGCTCTTTGCGCATGACTCTTCCCCTCTCCGAAGTCTTTTCCCCCAACGGCCCGCTGGCCGCCGGCATCCCCGGCTATCGCTTGCGCACGCAGCAGGTCGAGATGGCCGAGCGGATCGCGGTGGCGCTGGCGGGGAACACGGTGCTCGTCGCCGAGGCCGGCACCGGGACGGGCAAGACTTATGCCTATCTCGTTCCAGCGCTGCTCTCGGGCGGCAAGGTGATCGTGTCGACGGGGACGAAAAACCTTCAGGACCAGCTGTACTCGCGCGATATTCCGACCATCCGCAAGGTGCTGGGGTCGCCGGTGAGAACGGCGCTGCTCAAGGGGCGCGCCAACTACCTGTGCCACTACCACCTGGCGCGCTCGCTGGCCGACGGGCGCTTCCTGTCGCGCGAGGACGCCGCGCACGGGCAGCGCATCGCGCGTTTCGCGAAAACGACGCAAACCGGCGACAAGGCGGAATGCGGCGGCGTACCGGAAAATTCGCCGGTGTGGGGCATGGTCACGTCGACGCGCGACAACTGTCTCGGCCAGGACTGCCCGAACCACAAGGAATGCTTCGTGCTGGCGGCGCGGCGCGAGGCGCTGGCGGCGGACGTGGTGGTGGTCAACCATCACCTCTTTTTCGCCGACGTGATGTTGCGCGACGAAGGCAGCGCCGAGCTGCTGCCGGCGTGCAACGCGGTGATTTTTGATGAAGCGCACCAGTTGCCGGAAACCGCCAGCCTGTTTTTCGGGCAGAACGTGTCGACCGCGCAGTTGCTGGACTTGATCCGCGACACGCAGGCCGAGGGGCTGGCGGAGGCGCGCGATTGCCTGGATCTGCCGAAGCTGTGCGGCGCCGTCGAAAAAGCCGCGCGCGATCTGCGCCTGACGCTGCCGATCGAGCCGAACCGTTTTGCGCTGGCCCAACTGCGCGCGCGCATGGGCTTCGACAACGGCCTGGCCGGGCTGGTGCGCGAGATGGAGGGTCTCGCCGCGCTGCTCGAAACGCAGGCGCAGCGCTCGGAGGGGCTGGAGAACTGCTGGCGCCGTTCCGTCGAGCTGCTCGCGCAGTTGCGCGCGTGGCAGTCCGGAGATGGCGCCAACGCAGGTGCCAACTATGTGCGCTGGGGCGAGACCTACACGCACGCGCTGCAGCTCAACGCGACGCCGCTCGTCATCGCCGGCATCATGCAGAAGCAGATGGGCGGCCATCCGCGCGCCTGGATCTTCACCTCGGCGACGCTCGCCGTGCAGAAGAATTTCGGCCATTACTGCGCCGAAATGGGGCTGGATGGCGCCGGGTCGGCGTGCTGGGACAGCCCGTTCGACTACGAGCGGCAGGCGCTGCTCTACGCGCCGCAGAACCTCCCGGAGCCGAACAGCCACGGCTTTGCCGAAGCGGTGGTCAAGGCCGCCTTCCCGGTACTGCGCGCCAGCGCGGGGCGGGCATTCTTCCTGTGCACCTCGCTGCGCGCGATGCGCCGCACGCACGAGTTGCTGGGCGAAGCGCTGGAACGCGCCGGGCTGGACTTCCCGCTGCTGTTGCAGGGCGAAGGCAGCAAGAACGAGCTGCTCGAACGCTTCCGCCGCCTCGGCAACGCCATCCTGGTCGGCAGCCAGAGCTTCTGGGAAGGCGTAGACGTGCGCGGCGACGCGCTGTCGCTGGTCGTCATCGACAAGCTGCCGTTCGCGCCGCCCGACGACCCGGTGCTCTCGGCGCGCATCGAGCGCATGAAGAGCGAGGGGCGCAACGCTTTCATGGACTACCAGTTGCCGCGCGCCATCATCAACGTCAAGCAGGGCGCCGGGCGGCTGATCCGCGACGAGACGGACAGGGGCGTGTTGATGATCTGCGATCCGCGCCTGATTACCAAGCCCTACGGCAAACGGGTCTGGCGCAGCCTGCCGCCGATGAAGCGCACGCGGGAACTCTCCGAAGTGCTCGCGTTTTTCGGCGCTGAATCGATAACATAGCGATGATGAAAGATCGGCATATCCCATCCGAACCGGCCGCGCGACTGTGTTTGCGTCTCGGTCGATCATGAAGCACTCCGTCACGCACTCGAAGAAGGCGAAGGCGTCTCGTATGCCGAACTGCTCGCGACGCGGCCGCATTTGTTCTCCGATACGATGGTTTTCGTCGGCGCCGCGCAGTTGCAGCGCATGGCCGACCTGATCGCCACCATCGAGCAGGTGGTGGCCCTGCCGGCCTACCGCGAGCGCGTCTTCGCCCATGCGCCGGAGATTGCGCGGCATGCGTCGCCGGCGGCCGGCGTCTTTCTTGGCTACGACTTCCACCTCGGCGCCGACGGGCCGCAGCTCATCGAGATCAACACCAACGCCGGTGGCGGCCTGCTCAACGCCAAGTTGTTGCGCGCGCAACGCGCCTGCTGCGGGCAGATGGCGGCGACGATTTCCGTCCAGCCGGCGCCGGAAGCGGCCTTCGTCGCGATGTTCCGCGAGGAGTGGCGGCTGGCGCGCGGCGACGCTCCGCCGAACTGCATCGCCATCGTCGACGAATCCCCCGGCGGGCAGTATCTCGCGCCCGAATTCGAGCTGTTCCGCGACCTCTTCCAGAGCCACGGCATCGCCGCCATCGTCGCCGATCCGGCGCAGCTCAGTTTCCACCCTGTCGGCGGGCAGTTGCGCTGCGGGTCGCAGATCGTCGACCTGGTCTACAACCGCCTCACCGACTTCGCCTTCGACGACCCACAGCACCGTGTATTGCGCGACGCCTATCTCGCCGATGCGGTAGTGACGACGCCGCACCCGCACGCGCACGCGCTCTACGCCGACAAGCGCAATCTGGTCGCGTTGACCGACGAAAACTGGCTGACCGGGATTGGTCTGGGCACCGCCGAGCGCGCCTTGCTGCTGGGCGGCATTCCGCGCACCGTCGAGGTTCGCCCCGACAACGCCGAAACCTTCTGGAGCAGCCGCAAACAGTGGTTCTTCAAACCCGCTGCCGGTTATGGCGGCAAGGCCGCCTATCGCGGCGACAAGCTGACCAAGCGCGTTTTCGCGGAAATCTCGCGCGGCGGCTACATCGCGCAAGCGCTGGTGCCGCCGTCCGAGCGTCGTCTGCTGGTCGACGGCGTCGAGCAGGATCTCAAGCTCGATCTGCGCAACTACGTCTATCGCAGCGCCGTCCAGCTTGTTTCGGCGAGGCTTTATCAAGGGCAGACGACGAATTTCAGAACGCCGGGCGGGGGGTTTGCTGCGGTGTTTTCGGTGCTGTGTCGGGGTGAGCGGAAGGGGTAATTCTGCCACGCCCTGTTGAGCGCTCATTTGTGCGAAGGATTTCATCACATGGCTTGTGATAAAGTAGGTACGAATCCATGTATACAGTGAGGCAAGCATGTTAGCTACCGCAAAGCTGTTTCAAACCGGTCATAGCCAGGCCGTGCGCTTGCCCAAGGCCTTCAGGCTACCGGGCGACGAAGTTTGGGTGCATAAAAACGAAGTCACCGGCGTCGTCACACTCACCCCCAAGAAGAACATGAGCGATGGCCTGGACGAGTTATTCAGGCTGATTGCGGAGGCGGATGTCCCGGAAGCCTTCATGTCCGAGCGAGATAATCGCGCTGGCGAGTTCCGGGAGATTTTTTGATGCCGCATTATTTGCTCGATACCGACATCTGCGGTTATGCGATCAAGCGCAAACAGCCGGCGTTGTTGAGCAAAATCCGCGCCGGACTGGTTGGCGAAGAAATCGCCATTTCGGCCATTACGCGGGGCGAACTGCTGTACGGCCTTGAACTTGTACCCGACGCCACGACGCTTAGACTCGCCGTGCTGGCGTTTCTCGACACCATTCCCTGCATGGAGTGGCGACGCCACGACGCTTAGACTCGCCGTGCTGGCGTTTCTCGACACCATTCCCTGCATGGAGTGGCCGGTTTCAGCGGCAGACCACTATGCCAAACTGCGCGCCAGCCAAAAGATGACGGGCAACCTCGTTGGCTATATGGATACCCTGATTGCCTGCCATGCACTTGCAGAGGACTTGATACTGGTCACCAACAACGAAGGCGATTTTTCGCGCATTCCGGGTTTGAGAATAGAAAACTGGGCGGCGTGACCGCGCCTGGATTGATTCAGCCATATCCGGCAGAAATCGGCCTGCAAGAAGTGAAAATGGATGTCCGTGTGCCATTCAGTGGAGCGATTTAACGCATGAACGAACTCATGAACCAAGGCATCGCCAAAGGCATGATTGCCTTCGATGTCGACCAGAAAAACATCACCTACAAGGCTCAGAACAAGCGGCTCCGCTATTCCGATCCCGAGGAGAAAGTCCGGGCCAATGCCTACCTCTCACTGGTACTGGATTACTGCTACACCGCCGAGCAAATCGACATCGAGGTCGCGGTCGAGCATCGCGTGCCTAACATCTATGCGGACATCGTCGTCTATGCCGACAAATCGCTGAAGAAACCGTTGATTGTTGTCGAATGCAAGCGCGAAGAAGCCAGCCAAGGCGAACTCGACCAGGGTATTGAGCAAGGCTTTGGCTACGCCAATTCGATTGATGCGGATTTTGTCTGGCTGACTTCCGGTATTCGCAATGACTACTTCCGGCGTGACCGCGTAGCGCCCAAGGAACGCATCGCCAACCGGTTGGCTGATCTGCCTCGGCCAGGCAAAGGCATTGCACGCGCCAAGTATGTCAAAGGCGGTGTGGGCGGATTTGAGCTAAAGACCGTCGAAGAAAATGAACTCACCCGCATTTTCAAACAGGCTCATGATGCCCTATGGGCCGGTGGCAAGCGCAACCCGGCAGAAGCGTTCGACGAGCTCGACAAGCTCATTTTCTGCAAAATATGGGACGAGCGCGTCAAGCGCAAGAACGGCGACCCCTACGATTTCCAGAATTTCTCGGAGGAAAGTACTGACCAGCTAAAACAGCGTATCCACAACCTTTACTTGAAAGGCCGAGAAAAAGACGCGGAAGTGTTTAAGGATGACATCCGTCTTTCCGGCGCCGAACTTCAAACCGTGGTTAGCTACCTGGCGGCCACCAACCTGAACAAGACGGACCTGGACAGCAAGGGCCGCGCTTTCGAAACCTTCATGACCGGCTTCTTCCGGGGCGAATTCGGCCAATATTTCACCCCGCGCAAAATCGTTCAATTCATCGTCGATGCCCTGCCCATCACGAATGAAAACGTAGTGCTCGACACCTCCTGCGGCAGCGGTGGCTTTCTCTTGCACGCCCTGGACAAGGTGCGTAAGCAAGCCGACCGCAAGGCCGAGGAAGGCTACTTCGACCCGGCTACTCCAGAAGGCTACAAAGAACATTTCGACTTCTGGCATGACTTCGCCGAGAACAACCTGTTCGGCGTAGAAATCTCCGAAGGGATCGCCCGCACCGCCAAGATGAACATGATTATTCACGACGATGGTCACACCAATGTCATCGCGTTCGACGGACTAGAATCCATTGAAACCATGCGGGAGAGGACGAAAAATCCAGGCTTCAAAAAAGACGCCTTCGATTTCATCGTCACCAATCCGCCCTTTGGCTCCAAAGTCAAATTCGCGGAAAAGCGTTATCTGGAAAATTACGCGCTCGGCAAGAAGGGTGTGGACTGGATAGACGCCAAGCTCAATAACGTCAACTTGCTACGCGAGAACGTGCGCGACCAGCAAACTACCGAAGTGCTGTTCATCGAGCAATGCCACCGTTTCCTCAAGCCCGGTGGCTATCTGGCGATGGTCATCCCCGACAGCATCCTGACCAACAGTTCCATGCAATACGTGCGCGACTGGATTGAGGAACACTGGCGGATCGTCGCCGTCGTTTCGCTGCCGCAATTCGCCTTTGCCGCCAACGGCGCGGGCGTAAAAAGCTCGGTGCTGTTTCTCAAGAAATATGATTTGGCGACTACTACCGCGATTCAGGCCATCAAGACCAAGGTGCAGGACGATTTGTTCGCCAAGGATGCGCTCGGCGTCGCTCTTGAAGGATTGATCGAGGAAAAGAAAGGGGTGCTCAAGCGCGGCGACGCCGTCATCCAGCAGATCGAAAATGACCTCGTCGCCAAGCTCGATGCGCTCGCGGCGCAACAAACACTGACCGCAACCATCAAGCGCGAACTCAACGCCCAAGCCAAAGTAGCTACTGCCGCGCACAAGGAAACTGACGCTTATAAAGACTGGCTTGCAGCGACCAGCGACGACTACAACGAGCGCATCGCCAATCTCCGGGAAACGCTGGAAGACGATTTTCTTGCCAAGGTCAAAGCGGCACTGGACGACTACCCGATTTTCATGGCGATTGCCGAAGCTATTGGCTACGACGCAACGGGCCGGCCCACAGCGGCCAATGAACTTGAAACCGTCGCAAATGAGTTGGCGCGCTTTCTGGAACACCTTGAGCGGGGAGATACGCGCCCTTTTGTTTAACCCCCGGCCTCAACGAAGAAATGTGCTTCGTTGTGTGCTGGGGGCTTACCAAAGGCAAATACGCGCCTCGCCTTTATTCGCCAAGTGTTCTCAAGTTCTTTGAACAACTTTGGCGCATGACTGGCGCGTCAAAAATGCGGGAATCTATCCGTGAAGGAGCCTACGGCGTCTTGCCGCCGGGTGACAGCTATAACGACAACTTGCCCATCACTTTTCTTCGCGCTACTGAAATGAAGCCGAACTTGAAGGTTGATCTTGCGTCGTGTCACCGCGTAGCTGAGGAGCATTTCAACCCGAAGGCGCGGGCAAATATCGGCGATGTTCTGCTTGCCGTAAAAGGGGCAACTATTGCTTCCGACAAGTGCGTTGCATTGATTGAAGGCGACCCAGGGAAAGCGATTGTTAATGGGTCAATTTTTCGGATGCGGTTCAAAGAGTCGGTGAATCCAAAGTTCGCAGCAGTGGTGTTGGATACACCACTGCTGAAACGGCAAATGCGCTTGGGTTTGGTTGCCAACAACGGCGTGGATTACCTCGACAAATCAATGATTCACAGTCTCGTCTTTCCTGTTCCAGCGACTGAAAGGCAAAATGAAATCATCTCGGTATATGAAGCAGCCGCACGGTCGCATCAACTAGGCACAAGGAAGGCGGAAGAAGTTCTGGCTGGCATCGACGACTACCTTCTCGCCGAACTCGGCATCACCCTGCCACCCGAACCGGAAAACGCCCTCGCCAGCCGCATCTTCACCGTCCAGCGGCGGGAGTTGGCGGGGTGGCGTTTTGACCCCTACTACTTTGGCGCAAAGTTTCACGCGTTGGAAAAGGGTTTGGATTATGGAATGTACCCGACAACGTCACTAGGCCAGCTATATCTGTCCATCAACAATGGCGTTGACTGCCGCGAATTTATTGGCGGCGGGCTTCCCTATGCCAAAGTCGCTGACGTTAAACCCTTCGCCGTAGATCTACTTCACGCGAATACCGTCCCAGTCGATTCAATCCCGGAGCGTGGGTTTGTGCAGAAAGGCAACTTGTTATTGACCCGCAAGGGTACTTTTGGCGTGGCCGCGTTGGTCGAAACAGACACCAAGTTTGCAATCAGTTCAGAGGTTTTTCGGATTGAACTGGATGATTCAAAGGTTCTTGGCTCTTATCTCGCCACGGTGTTGAACAGCTCAATTTGCCAAGAGCAGTTTGACCGACAAAAAATTGGGATGATTATGGGCAGCTTGACGCAAGCCTCGTTGCGCCGGATTCGATTGCCCTTTCCGCCACTCGAAAAACAGCGGGAGATTCAAACTTATGCGTCACGGATTCGGCAAAGCGCAGCCCAATTAACAGCCGCAGCCCAAACCGAACTCGAATCGGCCAAGCGCCGCATCGAGGCCATGCTGCTGGGAGGTTTCGCATGAGCGACCAAGCTACGCCGCCCATGAATTACGCCGATCTGCTTGCCGACATCAAGCAACGTATCCGCGTCGCGCAGACGCGGGCGATGCTTTCGGTCAATGCCGAGCTGATCCGCCTGTATTGGGAACTCGGCCAGATGCTGGATGCACGGCAGAGAAAGGAAGGCTGGGGCGCGGCGGTGATTCCGCGACTGGCGCGGGATATTCGCAACGAGTTGCCCGAGGTGAAAGGTTTTTCCGAGCGCAATATCAAGCGGATGCTGGCGTTTTACCGCGAATACGCCGTGGTGGAATTTGTGCCACGGCCTGTGGCCCAAATTGGAATCACAGAAAAAGCGCCACAGGCCGTGGCACTTTTCTCAAGTGATGTGCTGCTGGCGCTGCCGTGGGGGCATCATCTGTTGCTGATCGAAAAGGTCAAGGATGCGCAAACGCGGCACTGGTATATGCAGGCGACGCTCGCCAACGGCTGGAGCCGCAACATCCTGCAAATGCAGATCGAGACTGCTGCCCATACCCGCCAGGGCAAAGCGACGAGCAATTTCGCCCTGCGCCTGCCGCCGCCACAATCCGACTTGGCGCAGCAAGCATTGAAAGACCCCTACCTGTTCGATTTTCTAACGCTGGCCGAACCATTTCACGAGCGCGAACTGGAAACCGGCCTGATCGTTCATCTGGAAAAATTCCTGCTGGAACTTGGGCAGGGTTTTGCCTTCGTAGGGCGGCAGTATCACGTCGACGTCGGCGATCAGGATTTCTACATTGATATGCTGTTCTATCACCTGCACCTGCGCTGCTACATCGTCATCGAACTGAAACGCGGCGCGTTCAAGCCGGAATACGCGGGCAAGATGAATTTCTATTGCAGTGTGGTAGACGACGTGCTGAAACACTCAAGCGATACGCCGACCATCGGGCTGATTCTGTGCCAGACGCAAAACGAAGTAATCGCCGAATACGCCCTGCGCGGGGTGGACAAACCGATTGGCGTCTCGACCTTTGAACTTACCCGCGCTCTGCCCGCCGAACTGGAATCCAGTCTGCCGAGCATTGAGCAGATTGAGCGCGAACTGGGAGATTTTCCTTGAAATTGAAGCATTTGACAGGCGCACCGCTTCGATGTGCTGAAGGCGGCTGGGTGGCCGGAGAGCCAACAAATACGCCACTCTTCAGGCACACTGGTCGTTTGAGTGCTCATTAAGATGAGGACCCGCGATGGCAACTAATGGACTCAACAGTTTCGGAATCCGCGACAACCACTCACGCGGCAAAGTTGCTGACTTCCTTGTCGAGAAGATCACGGCAGGCAGTCATTTATCCGTTGTGTCGGCGTATTTCACCATCTATGCCTATGAGGCGTTGTCGTCTCAGCTCGACCAGATCGGTCAACTACACTTTCTTTTCGGGGAGCCTCGATTTATTGCGTCGCTTGATCCCGACAAAATCGAGAAGAAGTCCTTCAAGATCGAGGACGAAGGGCTGGAACTGGCGAACCGTCTTCAGCAGAAGGACGTTGCCCGTCGATGCGCTGCGTGGATACAGGACAAAGTAGAAATCCGTTCGGTCAGACAGGCCAACCTGCTACA
>JACQYA010000010.1 GCA_016208425.1 Betaproteobacteria bacterium | reverse complement strand
TCGCCCGGCCAGGCCGTGCCTTCTGCTTCGGGGATGCGCTTCAGAGCGTTGCGCGGGGCGTCTTCGGAGATAACCTTGCCCATGCCGGGCAATCCTGGATTAACCCCGTCGCACCGTATCGCCGTTACATGGGAGTAGCGTTTGTGGCCCGACAGGATCGAGAGCGACCAAGTGCCCGGAACCTCTGCCTTGCCCGGCGCATCCGGGCTGCCGTAACTCAGCGGGCGGCTTTCCGGCCGGCGCGACCGCGATCCGGTCAGCGCGGGAAATTCGATGAAGTAGGCCAGTTGCCCCATCGGCGTCGCCGTGCTTTCTGTATCCCATCGTACTTGTACGCGACCCGCCGTCGCCCGCGCTCCGGCACACGACAAAAGCATTTCTTCGCGCTTAGCCAGCTCCAGTTTCGACTCGCCCATCGGGTGACTCCCATGATGGTTACGAACCCCTTGGCCCGCCTGAGTTTCAAGCAGATTGCACACCGTCAACTGAGTTTTTTTAGGTTTATACCGACGAAGAGGAAGCCAAACGCCTTCACTGCCGGACAGGCAGCTCAGAAAACTTGCGTGGCGCATGTTTCTAGATGATGTCGTCACGATACATGTCAGAATGCTATTTTGTATAGACTGCGGTGGGCGCGAACGGCCGATGCCTATCAACGACATGACATCTCACAACCATGCATTCCGAGTGCGACAGCCCTGCCGGTCAGGCGCGGTGCCGGCCCGTCGTCGGGGAAGATGCGGATGGCCCGCCCCCGGCGGCGGATCTCCTCGTTGGGGCGCTCCCGCCCGCCCGTTGCGCGCAGCCGCCCGCGGTGCTTCCCGGGCGATGCCGTCACGGCCACGGCACCCCCCGGACTCCGCTTCCGGGCAGGCCGCCGCCTTGGCCGCGCGCTTGGCGGAGAGCGCCCGGCTTCGGCCAGATCGGGCGCCCGCAGCGCGGGCTTGGCGGCAGCGGCCGCCCCGGCGCGATGACGGGCGCCGCATTGACCCCGAACGTCGCGCACCGGATGCGCCCGGCAGCGCTGCCGGCCGCCCCCCCGAAAGCGGCGGGTCGCCGCGACCGTCCGAGACGATGGGCGACGCGGATGCCGGAGACGGCCGGCGCGGCGCGCGAAACCACACGATCTTCTTGCCGGCTCCTGATGGGCGGGGCACCGGCCGGCACGGGGGTACGCGCCGCCGAGCCACCGTCCGCCGGAGGCTCCGACCCGCAACTCCGGCCCGGCGCACGACGCGCCCGCCGTCGGTTTGGAGAAACTGGCGCCGCGCGGCTCTCCGGCGATCGCCGGAACCTTGCGCGTGGGGACGCCCCGCACGACCATTTCCGCGAGCGCCGGGACACAGGCCTGCCCGCTCCGCCGGCGGCGCTTGAAGATGTCCGCCGGGAAGCCGCCGCCCCGGGTTTGCAGCACCCGCGCTTCCGGTGTCTGATCGGGCACCGCCTCCACCGGCTCCGCCAATCCTTCCCGCCCGTCCAAAAAACCTGGCGGCAAGTCCGGACCCACGCCAATCCCCTATCCGGCCACCGCTTCTTCTCCTTCGGTTACCGATCGTCCCGCAACGTCAATTTACCGCATCGAAGCGGCGGCGACCCCCCGCCCGATTTGCAGCAGTTTAGGGGCTCAATCCGCGCGAATCGTCGTAGCGGCGGGCGGATAAACGCCGGGCACCCACCCTGCAGCTACGGCCGGGGGTTTGACACGACAAGGATCTGTGCGGGCGATCATTCTGTCGCTTGCCTCGCCCCGCTACAAATGCGACTATTGCGCCGGCGGAATGCGGGAAGATCCGGCGGCCACTTCGCTTCGTACCACAGGAAACATTTCATCGAAAACAAACTCCGGTTAGAAACCTCCCCCTTCAGGGGGGTAATCGAACACGGGAGCGGCGTAAGCGCTTCCGTGTTGTTTCGCCCGGCGAGTCCGGGCGCTGATTGAAACAAACATGCAGGCAAACCATCAAAGCATCAATATCGAAGCGCTGTTGTCGCATGTGCCGCTATTCAACGGGCTGGCGCCCGACGAGATCGGACGCATCGCCCGTGGAACGCGGGAGGTTAACGCTGCCCGTGGCGATATCCTGTTTCACAAGGGCGACCTGTCAACCGGCTTTCACCTGATCGTCTATGGCCAGGTAAAACTGGCGTTCACCTCGCCGCAGGGCGGCGAAAAGGTCGTGGACATCCTCAGCCAGGGGCAATCCTTCGGCGAGGCGGTGATGTTTATGGAAAAGCCCTACATGGTCTACGCCCAGACGCTCACCGATTCGTTGCTGCTGCATCTGTCGAAAACGGTCATCCTGGACGAGCTGGACAATGATCCCAGGCTCGGTCGCAAGATGATCGCCGGGCTGTCCATGCGTTTGCACCACCTGATTACCGATGTCGAGTCCTACTCGCTGCATTCCGGCCGCCAGCGCATCATCGGCTACCTGTTGCGCGACAATCTCGAAAGCAACGAAGAGTCGATCACGGTGACGCTGCCGACCAACAAAGGCGTCATCGCATCCCGGCTCAACCTCACGCAGGAACACTTTTCGCGCATCCTGCACGAGCTTTCCGAAAAAGGCCTGATTGTCGTGGAAGGTCGCAAAATACACATCCCCAAGGTCGAAACGCTGCGCCGCTACGACCTGTGATGGCCTTTCCGGCGCGGTGTCGACGTGGCGGCTGAAACCGAAATCAAACTGTCGTTACCGCCGCGCGCCGCGCGCCTTCTGGCGGCTCTCCCGCTGCTTGCCGGCAGCGCGCCGTTGCGCCAGAAGCTGCTCAACACTTACTACGATACGCCAGACCTGCGCTTGCTGCGCGAGCGGGTCGCCGTCCGGTTCCGCAAAAAAGGCCGGGAATGGCTGCTGACGGTGAAGCGCGCGGCGCCGTCGATAGGCGGTCTGGCGCGACGCGACGAATGGGAGGCCGCCGCGTTGCCGGGCGATTTCGATTTTTCGCACGTCGGCGACCGCAAGCTGCGCCACCGCCTCGAATCGCTGCGCGACGAGCTCGCGGCGGCGTTCACCACCGATTTCACGCGCACGGCGTGGCTTCTGGAAACGCCGCCCGGCGCGCGCATCGAGCTGGCGCTCGACCGCGGACGGATCGAAGCCGGGAGCCGCAAAGAGGCGGTTTGCGAGATCGAGCTGGAACTGCTCGAAGGCGGGGCGAGCGCCCTTTTCGACCTTGCTGGCCGGCTCCAGGCGGCGTTGGGCGAAAAATACGCGCTGCGCCCGGAACCCGCCAGCAAGGCCGAGCGCGGCTACCGGCTGCTGGCCGGTACGCCACCCGGAACCACCCGCTCCAGCCCGGTCACGCTGCACCGGGAAATGTCCGCGATGGCGGCTTTCCGCGCCGTCGCGCTGTCCTGTGTGGCCCACCTGCAGGGCAACGAGCAAGGCGTGCGCGAGAGCGACGACGCGGAATTCGTCCATCAGGCGCGCGTCGCCATCCGCCGTCTGCGCTCGGCGATCCGCGCGTGGAAGCCCGTTTTGCCGGCGGCGTTCGTCACCTCATTCGATCCGCGATGGAAAGCGCTGGCCGGCGCGATGGGCGATACGCGGAACTGGGATGTCTTTCTGGGCGAAACGCTGCCCGCGCTGGCCGGCGCCCATCGCGGCGGCAGTTCCAACAATCCCGGGAATCCCGACAACCCGGGCAACGCCGGGTTCGACCGCCTGGCACGCCACGCGCTCAACCGCCGCGCGGACAGCCGGAAAATCGTGCGCACCGCGCTGCTGGGTGTCGCCTATTCGCGCCTCCTGCTCGAATTCACCGCCGCCGTGCTCGCCCTGCCGGACGACCCGGAGCCGGCGACCCAACCCTTTGCCCGGCGCTTTCTCGGCAAATGCGCCAGGAAGGTCGCGCGGCTCGCCGCCGGCACCCGGAATGGCGGTGCCGCGAGCCGCCACCGCCTGCGTGTCGCGCTCAAGCGCCTGCGTTATGCGCTCGAATTCTTCGCGCCGCTTTTCCCCGGGCGCCGGCAGCAAAGCTACCACCTGGCCGTCACGCAACTGCAAGACCTGCTCGGCCGCCTGAACGACCTTGTCGTCGCTGGCCGTTTGATCGGGGAAACGCCTTTCCGCCGCCAAGCCGGGGAGTTTGACGCATGGGCTACCGAAAGAAGCGCGCCGCTTCTGGACGAGCTGGCGCCCGCGCTGGATTCCTTTATACGGCAGAAAACCCCGTGGAAAAAACACCGGTAACGGACACCCATCTCCTGCTCTGGCGCCACGCCGAAGCCGAACCCGGCTTGCCCGATCTGCGACGGGGACTCACGTCGCGCGGCGAACGGCAGGCGCGGCAAATGGCCCGCTGGCTGATCCGCCACGCGCCACGCCAGCTCCGTGTCCTGGTCAGCCCGGCAACCCGCACCCGGCAGACGGCGGACGCCCTGCACCTGCGCTACGAGATAGACGCGCGCCTGGCGCCGGGCGCCGGCGTCGCCGATCTGCTCGCGGCCGCGCGCGAGGGAAAAGCGGGCGCAACGCTGGTCGTCGGCCACCAGCCTGCCCTGGGCAGGGCCGCATCCTTCCTGCTTTCCGGCCACGGGGCGGAGTGGGCGATCAAAAAGGGCGACGTCTGGTGGTTTTCCAGCCGCAACCGGAACGGCGAAACACAAACCGTCTTGCGGGCGGTGGTTTCCTGCTCGATGCTGGCGGCAGGTCACCGCGCGGTTACCGCTTGATCGGAAGCCCGAGGAAAAAATGTACCACGGAGAAAAGTTCAACGCCTGGAGCCACCTGGTCGGCGCCTTGCTGGCGCTCTCGGGCGCGGTGGTGTTGATCGTGCTCGCGGCGCTGGGCGGCGACGCGCTCAAGGTTGTCGGCATGTCGGTCTACGGGATCACGCTGGTGCTGCTCTACAGCACCTCGACGCTCTACCACAGCCTGCGCGGGCGCCCGAAGATCGTCTTGCGCAAACTCGACCACCTTTCCATCTACCTGCTGATCGCCGGCAGCTACACGCCGTTTTGCCTGATTACGCTGCGCGGCGCCTGGGGCTGGTCGCTGTTCGGCATCGTCTGGAGCCTGGCCGTCTTCGGCATGCTGCAAGAGATCAAACCGAGATCGGAAGCGCGCGTCCTCTCCCTGGTCATCTACGCGGTAATGGGCTGGATCGTCCTGATCGCCGTCGACCCGCTGCTGCTCGCGCTGGGCGGCGCCGGTTTCGCCTGGCTGGCGGCCGGCGGCGTCCTGTACACGGCCGGCATCGTCTTCTACGCCTTCGACGAGAGGTTCCGGCACTGGCACGGTATCTGGCACCTGTTCGTCATCGGCGGTAGCGCGATGCATTTTGTCGCAATCATCGGGTACGTGCTGTAAACCACCGGCAGCCGGCTCGGTTGCAGCACGAGGATCGCACGAGAATCTATTGCGAGAAAACCTCCCTGAACCAGTCCCAAACCCCGAGAGAAGCGCCGGGAAGAATATCGATTCCCAGGGCAGATTTGAGGAGATAAAGCGCCAGGACAAAGAACACCAGGAGCGTGCCGAGCAGCCCGGCCATCGCCACCAGGCGCGCGAAGTTGCCGAGCGTGCCGCCGCGCGGGCTGGAGGCGCTCTCGCTGCGGCCGCCGAGCAGCATGAAGTA
>JACQYA010000175.1:12262-14643 GCA_016208425.1 Betaproteobacteria bacterium | reverse complement strand
CGCCGACGTCAAGGGACGCGACCTGGTGCCGCCCGGCGAAATCGAGCTATCGCGCGATCTGAGCTACGACGACTCCAACGTGCTGGCCAAGGAGCAGGAAGAAGTCCTGCTCTGGCGCGACATGCAGAACGACATGGTGCAGCAGTTGATGCGCCGCCTGGTCGCCGTCAAACCCGTTCCGCCGGCGTTGGCGCAGTAGGATAGAAGCATGCAACTGAAGGGCGAGCAGCTCGCCGCCCATCTCGAACGCGAGCTGCGGCCGGTTTACGTGGTTTATGGCGACGAGCCGCTGCTCGTCATCGAAGCCGCCGATAGCATCCGCGCCGCCGCGCGCCGCCGGGGTTTCGACGAACGCGAAGTGCTCACCGCGCTGCCCGGCTTCAACTGGACCCAGCTCTACCATGCCGGCGGAAATCTCTCGCTGTTCGGTGGGCGCCAACTGATCGACCTGCGCATCCCGACCGGCAAACCCGGGCGCGATGGCGGTGCGGCGCTCCAGGAATACTGTGCGCGCTACGCCCAGCGCTCACCCGACACGCTGTTGCTGGTCACGCTGCCGGGAATCGACTGGAAGGACGAAAAATCCGCCTGGCTCACGGCGCTGGCCAACGCCGGCGCCGCCGTCAAACCGATCCCTCCCGCGCTGGCCGATCTGCCGGCCTGGATCGCCGGCCGCCTGAAACGCCAGGAACAGGGCACGAACGCCGAAGGGCTGCGCTTCATCGCCGAGCGCGTCGAAGGCAATCTGCTCGCCGCGCATCAGGAGATCCAGAAGCTGGCTCTGCTCTACCCGACGGGCGCGTTAAGCCTGGCGCAGATCCGGGAAGCCGTGTTGAATGTCGCCCGCTACGACCTCGACGGGTTGCGCGAGGCGCTGCTATCGGGCGACGTGGCGCGTCTGACCCGCGCGATCGACGGTTTGCGGCACGAGGGCGAAGCGCCTCCGCTGGTGCTCTGGGCGATGACCGAGGAAATCCGCGCGCTGGCGCACATCCGCATCGGCCTGCAGGAACAGCGGCCGCTCGATGGATTGCTCAAGGACGCCAAGGTATGGGGGCCACGTCAGACGCTAATGAAACGCGCGCTGCAAAGGGTCGACCGCGCCAAGGCCGAAGCCGCGCTCGCCCACGCGGCGCGAATCGACGGCCTGGTTAAAGGAATAGGCTCAGGCGATGTGTGGAACGAGTTTCTGCGTTTAGGCTTGAGCATCGCCGTCGCGGGTAGAGGCACGTTGTAGCCCGGGCGGCGCGTAACATCATGCAGTCATATTTGGAGAATGCCGATGGCAGCACAATATTCAGCAGATCAGGCATTTAGCCTCGCGGTAGCGCACGTTCACGCGGGACGCTTTGCCGAAGCCGAACATCTTCTTCGCCAACTGGTGGCAATCGTTGGCGATCACGAGTCCATCAGTTACTTCTTCGGGGTGACTTGCTGCCAGTTGGGCAAGCTGGAAGAGGGGATAACCTGGCTACGCAAGACACTCGCGCTTAACCCTGACCACCTGTCCGCCCATAGAAATCTCGGCGCAGCGTATTTCAAGCTGGATCGTTTGGCCGAAGCCGAAGCCGCTTTGCACAGTGCGCTCAGGATTGATCCGACACTATCGGATAGCTGGAATTTGTTGGGGTTGATTGCTGGCGCGCGGAGCGATTGGCGGATGGTTTTGCGCAGCCGGGAACGGTTGGCCGCGCTTTCCGCAGAAAGCGGCGATCATGGGATCGCCGCCTGCTCGGACATTATCGGTTTCGTGAAGGATGAAGCGGTAAAAATCCCCGATATTCTGAAGTTTATGAGCGAAGGGGTTTGGGCGCGCGCCGAGATTTTTCAGCTTTGTCTCCCGTTTTTACAGGATGAAATCCCTGAAAAGGAACGGCATAGCCGGGTGACACATTTCAATCAACGCATTGAAGAATCAAGCCCGGATGCTTGGGGCTGCCTGTATCTTGCGTTGTTGTGGCGACACCTCTTCGATCTGGGCTGGTACTCCTGCCCTTCGACAGAAGGACTCATCCCACCCGTTTGCCGGCCGGAACATGTCGAGAAACTCATCTTCACCACCCGATCCACCCTGCTGGTCGAACACCTCCTGTGCTATAAGATCGGTAGCCCGCGAGAATGGAACGCGCGGATCTACAACACCATCATCCTGCCGCTTGTCCGGCGTAGCGGAGAACCTGGACGAGACTGGGTCTTGTATCGCTTAGATCAGATGAATTGTTTTGTTTTTGCCCAACAGCCCCACACCGAGCAACAGGCCAGAGCGTGCTTCGAGCAACTCAGCCCCAGCTATATCGCCAAAGGAATGCGCCTGAATCAAAGCGGCGCGCGGGTTTACCCCCCCCCCCCCCCCCCCCCCCCCCCCCCCCCACCCCCCCCCC
>JACQYA010000175.1:0-12120 GCA_016208425.1 Betaproteobacteria bacterium | reverse complement strand
GGGGTACTTTTTCAAATACTCGCAGGATGGGCTTCCTCCTGTAAAAAGTCGTTTATCCCATTGGTGATAGGCTTTGACGGCATCACCGAGGATCTGATGGGCGCCCTGGGCCGGGCGCGAATCGACCATGTGTGCCTCACCAGGTTACGAAGCAAACACGCGGCCGACGACGTCTTCGACGAGCGCTTCGCCGCGTTGGCCGGGATACTGAAACGGCGCAAGGTAAGCGCCTTGGTCGATTTCGCCAGTTTTGACGGGTTTGCCAGCCTGCTCGCCGCCTCCAGAACCGTGCCAGTGCAAGTCTATTATTCGATGGGCTACCACTACATGGACGGCCCCGGCTGGGATGCGTTCTTCTGTGTTGGCCAGGCGGCAGAAACGCGCCGCACCTATGGAGGGAGAAGTTGGCGGACGGTGGCGTTGAGCCACCAGGATCCGCGTGCCGCAGCGGACGTTAAAGCGCTCGAACTGGCGGGGCGCCAGATTAGAGCCGGGCGCTTTTCCGAACAAACCGTGGTGCTCGGCGCCATCGCCCGGCCACAGAAGCTGGATAGCGACGAGTTTCTCGCGGCGCTGTCCAGCCTGCTGAAGAAAAATAAAAACGCCGTTTTTCTCTGGTTCGGCAAAGAGGAACTAGCTTCGGTACGGCAAAAAATGATCGCGCTGGGCATTTCGGAGCAATGCCGGTTCGAAGGGTATCAGAGCACCACCACTTATGCCCAAGTACTGGATATCCATCTCGATCCTTTTCCCTTTCCTTCCGGCCTGTCGGTTCTGGATACGATGTGCTATGGCGTACCCAGCGTGTTCATGGATACTCAAGGGTCTATGCGTACAGGGGTGCCCGCGCATATCTTTCCCCTGCTGCGCCGCGAATGCGGGACTGCGGCGCAGCAGGAGACCATGCGCGGGATATTCGCGGATGCGGCTGGCGGAGAATCGCTGGCCCTGTTGGCGGATTCGGTGGACGAGTATGTGGCCTTGACGCAAAGGCTGATCGACGAGCCGGTGTTTCGCCGGAAAGCGGGGCGCGCCGGCCAGCGGTTTATGGAAACGTTCATGCTCGATCCGAGCGTTTGTTACGAGTCTTTTTCCCGGCAGATTCTCGGAACGATCGCGGAAACTCACGCAAACACTCACGCAAACACTCACGCGAAAGCGAACGCCGAAACGTTGGGTGAAACACCGGGCGAGGAGCAGCCATGAACCTCGCCGTCAGAGAAACCTACCTCGCCTTTGGCACGCCCGACTTCACCGAAGCGGAAATCGAAGCCGTCGCCCGCGTCATGCGTTCCGGCTGGGTGGGCATGGGGCAAGAAACCCTCGCCTTTGAAACCGAACTGGCGGATTACCTGGGCGCGCCCGAGGTGGTCTCCGTCAACTCCTGCACGTCGGCCCTGTTCCTGGCGCTGCTGGCCGAAGGGGTTGGCCCCGGCGACGAAGTCATCGTGCCGAGCCTGACCTGGTGCGCCACCGCCAACGCGGCGCTTTACCTGGGGGCGACGCCGGTTTTTTGCGATGTCGACGCGGGTTCGCTGTGCCTGACCCCCGAGCTGGTGATCGCCCGGCTCACGCCGCGCACCAAGGCCGTGATCGCGGTGCATTACGGCGGCTACGCGATCGATGTCCGCGCCTTGCGCCTTGCGCTCCCCGGGCGGGTGTCCATCGTCGAGGATGCCGCGCACGCGCTGGGTGCCCGCCACCCCGATGGCCGGCGCGTCGGCGCCTCGGGCAACCCGGTGTGTTTCAGCTTCTACGCCAACAAAAACCTCTCGACGGCGGATGGCGGCGCGATCGCCCTCGCCGACCCCGAAAAAGCCGAGCGCCTGCGCCGCCTGCGCATGAGCGGCCTGGCCTCCGACGCCTGGTCCCGCTATACCCGGGCTTCGGCCGTTTTTACCGGCGGCTTGAGCGAGTTGGGCTACAAAATGAACTTCACCGATCTGCAAGCGGCCATCGGACGGGTGCAACTCGGGCGTTTGCACGAGATGTCGGCGGCTCGGCGGCGCATCGCCGGGCGTTACCGGGACCGTTTCAGGGAACTGGATCTGCGCGTTCCCTTTCAGGAAGCGGTGTTTGGCCCCGATCACGCCCGCCATCTGCTGGTTGGCCTGTTTTCCCCCGAGGCGACGGGGCTGGGGCGCGACGCGCTGCTGCTTGCCTTGCGCGCGCGCAATATCGGGGCCAGCGTGCATTACCGGCCGCTGCATACCATGCCGCTGTACCAGCCCTATGCGCCCGACAACGGTCTGCCCGCCACCGATCACCTCGCCGAAAAGATCATGACCCTGCCGATCGGCGCCCGGATGAGCGTCGGTGACGTGGACGATGTCTGCGACCACCTCGCCCAACTGATAAACCTTTGAAAGTTAGCCGATGACGATTCCAACACCCTCTGCCGCTGCCGGGTCGCCCGGCGCGGGCTACGGTTTTGCCGGCCGCCTGACGGCGGATTTCCCGTCGCAAATCTTGATGGATATTACCGAAGTCTGCAATCTCGCCTGTACCCATTGCCCGCACCCGGCCTTTGCCCGATCCGCGCATTACGCCGGCCGCCATCTCGATCCCGCATTGAACGAAAAAATGCTTGAAGAAGTGCGCCAGCACGGCCGGGGGCGTACCCAATATATTCGCTATGCCAGTAACGGCGAGCCGCTGGCGCACCCCGACGGCTACGACATGATCCAGGCCGCCGTCGATTATTCGGGCGTTTACGTCACCTTGACCACCAACGGCAAGATCATGGACGAGAAGCGCACCGGGCGGCTGCTCGAGTCCGGGGTGCATCTGATCGACATCAGCATCGATGCTTACAAGCCCGAAACCTATGCCAAGATCCGCGTCAAAGGCAAGCTTGAGGTGACCCGGGAAAACGTTCTGCGCCTGATCCGCTGGGCGAGAGAGTCGAAAGCGAAGACCAAGGTGGTCGTCAGCTTTGTCGAGCAGCCGCAAAACACGCTGGAGGCGGCCGATTTCGAGCGTTACTGGCAGGATGCGGGGGCGGATTACGTGATTATCCGCCGCCTCCACTCCTGCTCGGGCGCGGTACAAGAACTGGCGGACATGCGCCGCAAAAGCCTCGGCGAAACCGGGCGTCGCCCGTGCCTATACCCCTGGGAGCGCGTCGGGATCAGCGCGCGCGGCGATCTCGTTTTTTGCCCTTCCGACTGGGTGCATGGCTCCGTTGTGGCGGATTACCGCCAGACCAGCATCCGTACCGAATGGCAGGGCGGATTCTACCGGGCGCTGCGCCAGGCACACCTGAGCAACAATTACCGCCAGCACGCTTTCTGCGGCAACTGCCCGGACTGGGCGAGCACCCGCTGGCCGCACGAAGGCCGCAGCTACGCCGACATGGTGGAAAAATTTATTGGAGAAGGAGGCACGCAGCCATGATTCGGACGATTTCTCAGACCTTGCCGGTTTCCGCGCTGATCGAGCAAGCCACGCAGGACATTCCCGGCTGGTCTCCGCAAGACCAGTTGCTTTCCCTGTTTACCCTGGCTTTCGGCAGCACCCACCTGGAGGGAGACATTCTGGAACTGGGTTCCTGGTGCGGGCGCTCCGCCGTTGCGCTCGGCCTGGCCGCCAAGCTGTCGGGCAAGGGAACGGTACATTGCGTCGACCTGTTTCCCGAGAAAAACGACTGGTACCAGAACGCCGACGGCACCTATTCGTTTGCCGTCACCCTCGATGGCCGGAAGTATGGCGCTTACGGCGAGCAAACGGTGTGGGCGGCGCCTTATCTTCGGGACATTGCGCCGGTTTACGAGCGTTACGCGGGGACGCTGGAGGCTTTCAACGCGGCGATATCGTGGTGCGATTTGACGGATTGGGTCAAGCCGTTCAAAGGGGATCTGCACAAATTCGCGTCCAGTGCGCCGCCAGGAATGTCGGTACGGTTGGCATTTATCGACGGAGACCACAGTTATTCCGCAGTGGCCGGCGATATCCGGCTGACCGAGCAATTTTTACGGCCCGGCGGGTGGATTTGCTTCGACGATGCTTTCTCCAGCTACGATGGCGTCAACGAAGCGATCCAAAAACACATCATCGAGAGCGGGCGCTATCAGTGCTGCCAGCAAATCACGCGCAAATTATTCGTTGCCCAGCGGCGCGTATCCTGAAACGGCGTAACTACTCAGCCGCTCCGTCATTCCCGCCTGCGCGGGAGTGACGGGGTTTTTGATGAGTACCTGAGTAGATACGAAACGGCGAAATAACAAGAGGCAAACATCATGAGCGACATGGCCGATAGGCACGCGCCGGAACAAAAGCAAAGGGAGCTGCTGGAGCAGTGCTATTCCCGTACCGAACTTGGCACCTTTGAGTTGTTCCGCAATTTTCCGGTCTTTACGCCCCGTTTCAACTTGGCGCGTTTCCTCGCGCATTATGAATTGTTCAAGCGTATCGTCGATGTCCCCGGCGCGATTATCGATCTTGGCGTCTTTCGCGGCGCCTCGACCTTCACCTGGGCCAAGCTCTGCGAAATATTTTGTCCGACCGACATTCGCAAAACGGTCTTCGGCTTTGACACATTTGGCGGTTTTCCCGCGCTGTCCGCCGAAGACGGCCCGGAAAATCCCGTGCAGGACGTGGTGCCCGGCGGCTATTTCGGCGGCGCTTCGATCGAGGCCGATCTGGCGCTTGCCCGGGAAGCGATGAACCACGACCGGCACCTGCGGCATAAGAATCGTATCGAATTCGTCAAAGGGGATGTTTGCCGGACGATCCCGCAGTTTGTTGCCGACAAAGGAGATGGCCTGCGCATCGCCCTGCTCAACCTGGATTTGGATCTGTATGAGCCAACCCGCGTGGCTCTGGAGCGCTTCGTGCCCAAAATGGCGCGTGGCGGCCTCATCGTCGTCGATGAATATGCGGTCGACACGTTTGGCGGAGAAAGCAAAGCGGTCGATGAATACTTCGTGCAACGCTTCGGCAAGCGGCCCCGCGTTATCAAGTTTCCGTGGCACAGCAACCCGACCGGTTTCATCGAGGTGGACTGGTGAGGGTGGGGGTCATCCAGTCTTCATTCATCCCCTGGCGGGGCTATTTCGATTTCATCGCCAGCGTCGATATTTTCGTTTTTCACGATGATATCCAATATACCAAGGGCGACTGGCGTAACCGCAACAAAATCAAAACCCCGAAGGGAACCGAGTGGTTGACGGTTCCCGTGTCCTACAAAAACGTTGCCCAGTTGATCTGCCAGACCGCCGTGGATTACAGCGCGGCCTGGGGGAAAAGCCACCTCGGGCGTTGGCAAGCGTATTACGGGGCAACGCCCTACTTCGATGACGCGATGGCCTTGCTTTTCGACCTGGAAGGCAGCAGAGAAGCCAGCATCAGCCAACTGAACATCAAACTCATCCGCCGCATCGCCGGATACCTGGATATTTCTACGCCCATGATTTTGTCCGCCGACTTGGCTGCGACCGGGAGCAAGACCGGGCGTTTGATCGATCTGCTACGCAAGCTGAACGCGACAACCTACCTCAGCGGCCCCAGCGCGGATGCTTATCTCGACAAGGATGCCTTTCGCCGGCATGGGATCGCGCTGGAATACAAGAGCTACGACTACGAGCCCTATCCCCAGCTCTGGGGAGAATTCGATGGCGCCGTCACGGTGTTGGATCTGATCGCCAACTGCGGGCCGCAGTCTAAGGGTTTGATCCGTAGCCGCACGCCGGATCTGAAACTGTAGACTGCCGCGCAGCATGGCTGGCACGAAACACCGGGAAGCGCGCAGCCGGACAAGCTCAAAACGCTGGCCGGTTTTTTCCGATAAGCATGGCGATTGACATTCTGCGCCCGTCTCTCGTACAGTCTGGCGAGTCGTTTCCGCAACGGCGAAGGGGGTTCCGGCTCCACCGTTAGCCGATCCGTGTGGATGCGGGGCGTTGCGCTTATTTCCCCTGATCCGCCCGACAACGACTACTTACAAGGAATTCCCCCATGCAATTCGTCGACGTCAAAACAGATATTGCCTTCAAAAAAGTCTTTGGTAACGAACAGCACAAAGAAATTCTGATCGGCTTACTCAATGCCGTGCTCGATTTACAGGGCGACAAACAAATCAAGGACGTCACCCTGAAAAACCCTTGGCAAGCTCCCGACTTGCCGATGCTCAAGGAAACTATCCTCGACATCAAGGCGCTCGACCATCGCGGCATTACCTTTATTGTCGAAATGCAGATCAAAGACAATCCGTGCTTCGACAAACGCGCCCTCTATTACACCGCCAAAGCGTACACCACCCAGATCAACAAAGGCGATGATTACCCGAAGCTGAACCAGGTCATCTTTATCGGCATCCTCGACTTTAACTCTTTCGACGGCGAGCACTACCTGACCCGCCACCTGATCCTCAACAAAGAAACCTTACAGCAGGAGCTACGCGATTTTGAGTTCAACTTTATTGAACTGAGAAAATTCAACAAGCAGGAAGCCGAGCTGGAAAGCATCGTCGAAAAATGGATCTACTTCATCAAAAACGCCGGCAACCTGACGATAATTCCAAAAAGCGCCGAAGCCATCCCGGAATTAAAGGAAGCCTATACGCAAGCGACCATGAACACCTGGAGCCAGGAGGAGCTGGACGTTTACGAATACTGGCAGATACGCGATGCGGCTGACCGGTATAGCACGGAAGAGAAGGTCGAAAAAGGCAGAGCCGAAGGTAAACGCGAAGGCAAGATTGAAGTAGCCCGCAACTTGAAAGCCGCCGGTCTTGCCGCTGAAGTCATCATGCAGAGCACGGGATTGAGCCGGGAAGAGATAGAAGGACTGAAGGCATGAATAGCATTGTCTCATATTCATGCATTTGAGATTCCGGCATCCTGGCGTCCGTCCATCTCGCTGAAGAATCGCGCGGATAAACAATCTACGAGTGGTGTGGCCGAAGAGCGGCGCAAACAGCCGCTTTCCGAACATCGGCACAGAGACCTGTTGGCGCGGCTTGCAGGGGTGCGGACGAAAACTGCGGCCCCCTGTTTTTCCGCACGACCCCACCACCTACGCCCGCGGGCTGGCGTCCGGCGGCACCTCATCCGGCGCCAGATGTTCCCACGAACATTCGCGCCCCCCGGGCCGGCGGACGCTATCGAGGCTGCCGCAGCATTTTTCCTGCACCAGACATTCCCCCTCGCAGCTTTCGGCGACGACGACAAGACTCAGTTCGGGGTCTACCTTGCGCTCTCCGTCCCAATAACTACAGGTTGCACAAACCTTGATTTCCGCCGGCAAAATAAGTTTTCGTTCCATGATGGTCTAAAGCAATTATCGTTGCGGTTGGAGTGTAGCCTCTTCCGATAGTTCCGTCGGGGTATTTCTCGGCGGGATGGCTATAATCTTTGTTCTCCCCATCACCGGAACCGCCCCGAAGCGGGCGCAAAATTATCATGGATATCCAGCACTACATGCAAACTGTCGGCCGGCAAGCGCGCGAGGCATCGCGCGCCATCGCCCGCGCCGACAGCAACGCCAAGAACCACGCTCTGCGCGCCATCGCCGCCGCCATCCGGCGCGAATCGGCCGCTCTGGTCGCCGCCAACCAGGAGGATCTGGACGCCGCGCGCGCCGCCGGGCTCGAACCGGCGCTGCTCGACCGTCTGACGCTTTCCGAAAAGGGCGTCGCGGCGATGGCCGATGGCGTCGGGCAGGTCGCCGCGTTGCCCGATCCGGTCGGCGAAATCGGCGAACTGAAGTTTCGCCCGAGCGGCATCCAGGTCGGCAGGATGCGCGTGCCGCTCGGCGTCATCGGCATCATTTACGAAGCGCGCCCGAACGTGACGGCCGACGCCGCCGCCTTGTGCCTGAAATCGGGCAACGCCGCCATCCTGCGCGGCGGCTCCGAAGCGATCCGCAGCAACCGCGCCATCGCCGCGCTGGTGCAGGAAGGTCTTTCGGGCGCCGGGCTGCCCGCCGACGCCGTGCAGGTGATAGCCACCACCGACCGAGCCGCCGTCGGCCACCTGATTACGATGCGCGAATCCGTCGACGTGATCGTGCCGCGCGGCGGCAAGGGCTTGATCGCGCGCCTGCTGGCCGAATCGCGCGTGCCGATGATCCAGCACCTGGACGGCAATTGCCATGTTTACATCGACGCCGACGCCGATGCCGACCAGGCCATGAGAATCGTCGAGAACTCCAAGACGCAGCGCTACGGCACCTGCAACACGGCCGAGTCGCTGCTCGTCGCGCGCGCCGTTGCCGGGCGCCTGTTGCCGCCGATCGCCGCGATGCTGACTGCCAAAGGGGTAGAAATTCGCGGCTGCGCCGAGACCATGGCCCTGATAAAGGAAGCCAAGGCCGCCAGCGAAGAGGATTACGCGACCGAGTTTCTGGCGCCCATTATTTCGGTGAAGATCGTCGCCGGACTGGATGAAGCCATAGCACACATCAACCATTACGGCTCGCACCACACCGAATCCATCGTCAGCGAGAATTACACGAGGGCGATGCGCTTCCTGCGCGAAGTCGACTCGGCTTCGGTAATGGTCAACGCTTCGACGCGCTTTGCCGACGGCTTCGAGTACGGCCTCGGCGCCGAAATCGGTATTTCCACGGACAAAATCCACGCGCGCGGCCCGGTCGGCCTAGAAGGACTGACCAGCCAGAAGTGGATCGTGCTCGGCAACGGCCAGGTGCGCGCCTGATCGCAGTTATAGACCACCCCCCAAAGGAGACCCCATGAAATACTGGATACTGGCGGCGCTTGCCGCAATCTCGCTGAACCTCGCGCAGGCGGTGGAAGTCGCCGGAGTGAAATTCGACGACAAGACCAAACTGGGCAACGCCGACGCCGTTGCCAACGGCGCCGGGATGCGCAAGAAGGCCTTCTTCAAGGTTTACGCGATGGCGCTCTACCTCCCGGAAAAACAGGGCGACGCAGAGGCAGCACTGGCCGCCAAAGGCGCCAAGCGCGTCGCCATCAGCCTGCTGCGCGACCTCTCGGCGCAGCAATTTGTCGACGCGCTCCAGGACGGCGTGGCGGGCAATCATTCCGAGACGGAAATGGCCGCGCTCAAGGATCGGCTGCAACAGTTCTCCGACGCGATGCTCTCGGTCGGCGAGGCGAAGAGCGGTACGGGCGTGCTGATCGACTGGATTCCTGAAAGCGGCACGCGGCTCACCGTCAACGGCCAGGCGAAGGGAAAGGACATTCCCGGCGAGGATTTCTACAAGGCGCTGCTGAAAATCTGGCTGGGCAACAAGCCGGTACAGGACGATCTCAAGCAAGCGCTGCTCGGCAAGGTTTCTTGAGCGGTCGCCATGAACGAAAATTACCAGGCGGTCGTCGCCGCGCCGTGCTTTTGTCTCGGCGTGCGTTGCGACGACGGCGAGATCCGCTCGGTCGAATTTCTCGAAACACGCCCCGAAACCGCGCCGACCAACGCGCTGGCCGCCGAAGCGGCGCGCCAGTTACGCGCCTGGCTGGCCGATGCGGACTTCGTTTTCGGGCTGCCGCTACGCCCCTCGGGCACGGCTTTCCAGCGCCGCGTGTGGGAACAGATCGCGGGCATACCTTGCCACCAGACGCGAACCTATGGCGAAATCGCCAACAACCTGCACAACGCGCCGCGTGCGGTCGGCCAGGCGTGCGGCGCCAACCCCTTCCCGCTCGTCGTTCCCTGCCATCGCGTGATCGCTACGGGCGGCGGGATGGGCGGCTTTGCCCGGCAGCGCGGCGGTTTTCTGATCGATGTTAAGCGCTGGCTGCTGGCGCATGAGAGGCGCTGAAAGGCCGGGAGCCGCTCCGGCCAAATTCGCCGAGCTCGTCGAACTCGCTGATCTCGCCGAAATCGACGCTTTTTGCGACACTCTGTGGCTGGAAGACGGCCTCGCCAAGGCATCGCTGGCGAGTTACCGGAGCGACCTGCTGCGTCTGGCGGGGTGGCTCTCCGAACAGAAGCTCGGAACGCTGTGCGATGCCGGCGAGGCGGCGCTGTCCTCGTTTGTCGCAGCCCTTTCGCGCACCCTGCGCGCCAGCTCGCAGGCGCGCTATATCTCCACGTTGCGCCGCTTCTACCGGCACCTGCTGTTGAGTGGCCGCCGGGGCGACGACCCGACGTTGAAGACTGTCATGCCGTTCAAGCCGTCGCGGCTGCCCAAGGCGCTCTCCGAAGCGCAGGTGGAAGCGCTGCTCGCCGCACCGCAAACGGATACGACTCTGGGCCAGCGCGATCGCGCCATGCTGGAAACGATCTACGCGACCGGCTTGCGCGTATCGGAACTGGTCTGCCTCAAGCGGCACGAGGTCAATTTCGACGCGGGTATCGTCCGCGTTTTCGGCAAGGGGGATAAGGAACGGCTCGTGCCGCTCGGCGAGGAGGCCAGCGACTGGCTGCGCCGCTATCTCGCCGGGGCGCGCCCCGCACTGCTCGACCGGCGGCAGAGCGACGATCTCTTCGTCACCGCGCGGGGTTCGGGGATGACCCGCCAGGCTTTCTGGAACCTTGTCAAACGGTACGCCCGGCGCGCCTGCATCAATCCCGAACGCATCTCGCCGCACGTGCTGCGCCACGCTTTTGCCACGCATCTGCTCAACCACGGCGCCGATCTGCGCGTCGTGCAGATGCTGCTCGGCCACGCCGACATTTCCACCACGCAGATCTATACGCACGTCGCGCGCGAGCGCCTGAAGGTGCTCCATGCCAAACATCATCCGCGCGGCTGAAAGCACAGATCGTGGCGCTCTGCTATGCTCTTGCTTGAAGGGTCGCCAAGGCTCGTGAGACCGGAGAGGAATAACAATGAAAATCGACCATACGCCCCCCGAAACGCCGGCAACGCAGTATCTGCGCCAACACCGCATCGCCCACTCCAACCACCTGTACCACTACGAAGAACACGGCGGCACGCGCGTCTCGGCACGCGAGTTGAATGTCGACGAACACGCCGTGGTCAAAACGCTGGTCATGGAAGACGAAAGCGGGAAGCCCTTGATCGTGCTGATGCACGGCGACCGCAAGGTTTCGACCCGGGAGCTGGCGCGGCAGAGCGGCCGCAAGAAAATCGAAACCTGCACACCGGAAGCCGCGCACCGCCACACCGGCTACATGGTCGGTGGAACCAGCCCTTTCGGCACCAGAAAACAGATGCCGATATTCATCGAAAAGAGCATCCTCGACCTGCCGCTGATCTACATCAACGGCGGCCGGCGCGGTTTTCTGGTGGGCGTGCACCCGCACGACATCGTGCGCGCGCTAGGGCCGGTGGTGGTCGAAGCGGCTTTGAAGGGCTAAATGCAGGGGCTGTGGAGCGGCCTTGGCCGCGATGGATGCACTGCACCGCCCATTCGCGGGCAAGCCCGCTCCTGCATCGGGGGAAACCGGTCAGTCCCGCGCACCGCGCTCGATGGCAACACCGGCGCGCCGCACGCCAGACATCATGCCCAGCTTGGCGATCGAGACGCGCACCCAGACGGCTCCGAAGTCTTCCAACAGCAGCGTGGCGACGTATTCGGCAAGCTTTTCGAGCAGGTTGAAATGGCGCGCGGCCAGCTCCGCACGCAAACGCTCGACGACCAGCGCGTAGTCGATGGTGTCCCGGATATCGTCGCTGGCGCTCGCGCTGGCGGTGAAGGTGCCGATCTGCAACGAGATTTCGACCGTCTGCGGCATCGCCTTTTCGCGCGGATAAATGCCGATCAGCGTCGTGGCGCGAAAGTCGTCGATAAAGATGATGTCCATGCAGCGGCCTATGTGGCGGTGTAAAATCGCGGGCTGATTGGCTTGGGGCAACCCGCCCCAGTCCGTTGCACAACGTTTGTCTGGTATTTTACCCTATGCCCCTTGCCCTGATTGCCCTGCTCGCGGTCGTCGCCGCTTATCTGCTTGGCTCGGTTTCGTTCGCCCTCGTCTCCAGCCGTCTTTTCGGGCTGGCCGACCCGCGCAGCTACGGTTCGAGGAACCCCGGCGCGACGAATGTGTTGCGCAGCGGAAACAAGAGCGCCGCTATCGTTACGCTACTGGGCGATGCCGCGAAAGGCTGGCTGGCGGTTTTTCTGGTGCAGAAATTCGGCGGCGAGTTTGGCTTGGGATCGACGGTGACGGGTTCGGTCGCGCTGGCGGTCTTCTTCGGGCACCTGTTTCCGGTGTTTCTGAAATTCAAGGGCGG
>JACQYA010000009.1 GCA_016208425.1 Betaproteobacteria bacterium | reverse complement strand
CCGCTGCCGCATCCGGCGCAGGCCCGCACCAGGGACGACAGGTCGGACCCTTCCACGACATCGACGGCGTGGCGCGCCAGGTGTGCTTCAGGCAACCATTCCTGCACCGGAGGCGGCAGAAGGTAGTCGGTGCCCCGATTGGTCGGGTGAAAGGCCATCACAGGTTCCGTCTAATTCAAGGGCTATGATTGTAGCATGGCGCTGGTTGGGCGCGGCAGGCTGCTAGTGAAAAGCACTCCCGCACGGCCTTCCAGCATTCTTCAGTTTCGTTGCTCGCGCTTCTCCATACCCCGTGTTTGCGCGCAAGCTTGTCGGCCGTTTACCCAGCAAATCTGGCGAGAGGTATCATGCGCCATGACATGCAAGCGCCTTGCAGCTTTGATTCTCATCCCAGCAACATTGCTGACGGCTGCCTGCGCGACCCGCGTCGGCTCGACCGGGCAGATGGAAAACCGCTTCGATCCGCGCTATCTCGCGAAGACCGAGATCGACCGCGTGATCGATACCAACCGCGCCGAGGTGATGGGTGGGCTGCGGCGCATCGCCGAGAAGCTGTACAAGCGCAACCCCAGGGAGTGGCGGAAATCCGGCCAGGCGAGCGCCGAGGCGGCGCTGGATCGCCTGTTTGGCGGGCGGCTCGACTTCCCGGAACTGGAAGGGCGGCGCGAAGGCGCCGCCGCGCTGCACGCTTTCAGCGCGGGCTACCAGGGCGACCGCGTGTTGGCACTGATAGCGGGGCTGCTAGGGATGAGCACCGCCGCCTTTGAAAACAAGGACGATTTTTACCTACTCGACGATCTGGACGAGCAGAAGCTTTACAATTGCGCCCGCAACATCGAGATCGCCATCTGGAAAATGTCCTCGACGAAAAAAGGGGGGGGCGACGAAAGCCACGAGCCGTTGCTTCTTTCCAACGAACTCGACCCCAACCACCCGAACCTGAGTTTCGAGCGCGAGTTTGGCCGCATTATCGGTCTGCTGGATTTTCTTTCCAAGATCGTCGCCGACAAGCATGGACGGACGATCACGCGCTTTACGCAAAGCCTGGCGACCGCGGTCTTCTTGCCGGTCGGCGCTTTAGGAATTCGATGAACGCCATGAAATCTCTCGTTATTCTCATCTCCGGCCGGGGCAGCAACATGGAATCGCTGCTCGCGGCGGTGTCTGCCGGGACGCTGCCGGCGCGCGTTGCCGGCGTGCTGTCGAACCGGGCGGACGCCGGGGGGCTAGCGACGGCGGCGGCGCTCGGCGTGCCGACGCGCGTCGTCGATCACCGGGCGTTCGCCGACCGCGAAGCTTTCGATCTTGCGATGGCGGAAGCGATCGATGCTTTCGCGCCCGACCTCGTGGTGCTGGCCGGTTTCATGCGCATTCTCGGCGACGGCTTCGTGCAGCGTTACGCCGGGCGGCTCATCAACATCCACCCGTCGCTGCTACCCGCGTTCCCCGGCCTGCATACGCACCGGCGCGCGCTGGAGGAGGGGGTGCGCATCCACGGCTGCACGGTGCATTTCGTCACCCCGGCGCTGGATCACGGGCCGGTGATCGTCCAGGCGGCGGTGCCGGTGCTCGATGCGGACGACGAAGCGTCGCTGGCGGCGCGCGTGCTGGCGCAGGAACATCGCGTTTACCCGCTCGCCGTGCGCTGGTTTGCGGAAAACCGCTTGCGCCTGAAAGAGGGTCGGGCGCTGCTCGATGCCCCGCAGGATGCCGGCGGCGCGTTGATCGCCCCTTTCGTTCCTCCCGCACCGCCGCCGCTTTCAACCTGAACGATGCCGCTGGCCTTGATCGTCGCTCTGGCCGCCTCGCTGGGCGCGCATGCGCTGGCATTGTTTGTCCCCGACATCGGCCAGGCCGCGATTCCCGGAGCGCCCGCGCTGCGCGCCGAGTTGCAAGCGCTGCCGAAGGCCGGGTCACCGGCAGAAATTCCGCTGCCGCGCACGAGAAAACCACCCGCCCCGAAACCGGCGGAAACACGCCCAAACGCCGCGCCACAAGACGATGCCGCCCCGCTTCTCAACCCGCCGCAGCCGGCCGGGTTGCCCGGCGCCGACAGCCCGGCCGAAGCCGGGCCGGCGCAGCCCGCCGGCGAGCAAGCGGTTGCCGGGTCGCGCATGCCGGCGCGCGGAGTGATCCGCTACCGCGTCGACAGAGGCGATCAGGGCTTTGAGCTGGGTCGTTCGGCGCACGAGTGGGATCTCGTCGACGGCCGCTATCGCATCGTGTCGCTGACCGAAACCAGCGGTCTGGCCGCCTTGCTCAAACCGCTGCGCGTCGAACTCGAAAGCCGGGGCCGTTTGACCGCCGATGGCCTGCAACCCGAGAGCTTCGTCATCCGCCGCAACGGCAAGACCGGGCGCGAGCAGGCCGTTTTCGACTGGGGGCGCATGCGGGTCAAAAGCGGTGGCGAGGGCGGCGATGCGACGACACAACCGCTGCTTCCCGGCACCCAGGACCTGCTCTCGTTCAATTACCAGATGGGCTTTCTGCCACATCCCGGGGCAAACAACAGCCTGCCTATCGCCAACGGCAAGAAAGTCACGACCTACCCTCTGGAAGCTGTCGGCGACGAGGAGATCGAGATTCCGGCCGGCGTATTCCGCACCCTGCACCTGCGCGCGCCCGGCGACAACACGACCGAGCTCTGGCTGGCGTATGACTATTTGCTGCTGCCGGTTAAAATCCGGCACACCGACCGGCACGGCGACCGCTTTGTCCAGGTCGCCACCGAAATTTTACTGAGCGGAGAATAGATAACAATGCGCTTTTCCCCCGCCCTGTTTGCCCATACCGAAGCGCTGCTCTCCGAGCTGCTGCGTTCGACCTTTCCGGCCGACCTCGTCGTGTCGCGCTATTTCCGCCAGCACCGGGAACTGGGGCATGCCGACCGGAGCTTTGTCGCGGAAACCGTCTACGCCGTTCTGCGCCGCAAGCGCTCGCTGGGCGCCCGCTGCGGCGACGATGTGACTTCGCGCCGGTTGCTGCTCGCCGCGCTGGCTTGCGTGCTGGGCTGGAACCGGCGCGAACTCGATGCCGTGCTGAACGAGGCGGAAGGCAAGTGGCTGGCGCAGGCCAAGGCGGTCAAGGCGGACGAGCTCCCGCCGGCGGTGCGCTGCGACCTGCCGGACTGGCTCTACGACACGCTGGCGACGCGGTTCGACGCCGCCGAAGTCGAGGCTTTGGCGGCCGGGCTCAACCAGCCGGCGCCGCTCGATCTGCGCGTCAACCCGCTGAAGGCCGAACGCGGCGAGGTGTTGGCGCGGCTGGCGGCCGACGGTCTGGCGGCCGCTCCCTGCCCCTATTCTCCGCTCGGCATCCGGCTGGCCGGCAAACCGGCGCTCGCCAAGCACCCGCTGTTCGCCGACGGCAGCATCGAAGTCCAGGACGAGGGGAGCCAGTTGCTCGGCTTCCTGCTGCAACCCAAACGCGGCGAAATGGTCGCCGATTTCTGTGCCGGCGCCGGCGGCAAAACGCTGCTGCTCGGCGCGCTGATGCGCTCGCAGGGCCGGCTCTACGCCTTCGATGTCGCCGAGAAGCGCCTCGCCAAACTCAAGCCGCGCCTGGCGCGGTCCGGGCTATCCAACGTGCACCCGGCGCGCATCGAATCCGAAAACGACATCAAAATCAAACGTTTGTCCGGCAAGCTGGATCGCGTGTTGGTCGACGCGCCGTGCTCCGGCCTCGGCACCCTGCGCCGCAACCCCGACCTCAAATGGCGGCAGTCGCCGGAAAGCGTGGCCGAGCTGACCGCCAAGCAGGGAGCGATTCTTGCCGCCGCTGCGGGTCTCGTCAAAAAAGGCGGGCGGCTGGTCTACGCGACGTGCAGCGTGCTCGACGCGGAAAACGAAGCCATCGTCGCGGCTTTTTTGGCGAAGCATCCGGGCTTTGTCGCCCTCTCCGCCGAGGAGATTTTGCGCAAACAGGAGATCGGTCTGGAGTGTGGCGAGCGCCTGCGCCTGGCGCCGCACCGGCATGGCACCGACGGCTTTTACGCGGCGGTGATGGAACGGCCGTGAACGAACAACAGTTTCTCGCCCTGCTCCACGGACTCTGGGGCGATTTTCAACAGCCGGACTTCCTCTGGCAAGCTGCCGCCCTATGCCTGAGTCTGGCGCTCGGCTGGTGGCTTGCGCGCCAGTTGCGCCGGCGCAGCCAAAGCCGGGGGGCGGACGATCGCGGCGCCTTGCAGGCTTTCGGCGCGGACGGGCTCAGAAGGCTCGCATTCCCGCTGCTCTCGCTGCTGCTGGTGCTCGTTTCGCGCGCCGCGCTCAGGTATTGGGGGCATGTCAGCCTACTCGATCTGGCCGTGCCGCTGCTGCTATCGCTGGCGTTGGTGCGCGGAACAATTTATCTGCTGCGCCGCGCGTTTTCGCCCGGCGGCTGGCTGGCGATCTCGGAACGCTATGTGGCGACGACCATCTGGGTCTGTCTGGCCATCTACATCACCGGTCTCGCCGGGCCGCTGATCGAAACGCTGGAGCAAGTGACTTTCCGCGTCGGCAAGCAAAATCTCGATCTGTGGATGTTGCTGAACGGCGCGGTGACGGTGCTGGTCACCGTGCTGGTCGCGCTCTGGTTGGGCGGCCTGGCGGAAAGCCGGCTGATGGCGGCGCGCCACCTGGATTCTAGCCTGCGCGTCGTGCTCGGCCGGGTGGTCAAGGCGCTGCTTTCCCTGATGGCGTTGCTGCTCAGCCTATCGCTGATCGGCATCGATATCACCGCGCTGTCGGTGTTCGGCGGCGCGCTGGCGGTCGGCCTCGGTTTCGGCTTGCAGAAGATCGCCAGCAACTACGTCAGCGGCTTCATCATCCTGCTCGACCGCTCGATACGCATCGGCAACGTGGTCGCCGTCGACGCCGCGACTTCGGGCGTCGTCACCCAGATCACGACCCGCTATACCGTGCTGAAAACCCTCACCGGAACCGAGGTCATCATCCCCAACGAGTACCTGGTGTCCAACATCGTGCGCAACCAGTCGTTCACCGATACCCAGGTGCGTTTGGCCGCGCCAGTGCAGGTCGCTTACCGCGCCGATCTGGAGCTGGCCATGCGTTTGATGGAAGAGGTGGCGCGCGCGCACCCGCGCGTTCTGGTCAACCCGGCGCCGCGCGTCTTGCTCACGGCATTTGGCGATAGCGGTATCAACCTGGAGCTCGGTTTCTGGATTTCCGATCCGCAGGAAGGGACGGGGAACGTCCGTTCCGACATCAATCTGGCGATCTGGCGTTTGTTCCGCGAGCACGGCGTCGAGATCCCGTTCCCGCAGCGCGAGATCAGATTGCTCGGCGAGCCTAGCCGGGCGGACGATGTCGCCACAAAATAAAAAACCCGACGCCGGGGCGCCGGGTTTTTTCCCGCCTGGATCGCGGGCGGCATTTCACGCACCGCGAGCGGGTCAGGCAGCCTTGTTGACCAGCTTGACTGTCGCGGCGTTGGCCGCAGCGACATTGGCTTCGGCAAACTCGGTCACCTGCCTGGCAGCCTTGTTCATTTGATCGAAGGCCGTGTTGGCCGCCGACACGGCAACTTCGGAGCCGGCAGGCGCATTTTTCAGCGCTTTGTCGATTGCCGAACTGACGTTCTTGTTCATTTCGGAGGCGTGCCCCTCGAACAGCTGGGCGAGTGCATTGGCCTGCTGGCTGACCGCGTCATACACGGCGCGCGAGTAAGCGAGGGCTTTTTCGACCGCCGGCTTGGCCAGCGATTGTTGTAGCGCAACCAAACCGGGCACAT
>JACQYA010000174.1 GCA_016208425.1 Betaproteobacteria bacterium | reverse complement strand
GTTCCAAACCGTTTCTGCCAATCTACCAGGTTCGTCGTGGTCGTTTTCATGATTCAACCCCTTATCTCGTTGATCCCATTACGTTCGGCAGGAAAAACTGAAAATGGTTCATAGGCATATTCTTCTTTGATCCGTTCCATGTGCCGGATGTCGAGGCTGTCGAACTGCTCCCGGATCTGGAAGAAGAAAACGCCGAGGATGACCATGCCGACCAGAACGTCTAGCGCGATACCGAGTTCGACGACCATCGGCATACCGTAAGTGGCGCTGGTCGCCGCGAAGAAAAGGCCGTTCTCCATCGCCAGAAAGGCGATCACCTGCGGCACCGCCTTGCTGCGCGTAATCATCATCAGGAATGCCAGCAGCACACAGGCCAGAGCGATGCCTATCGTGGCGCGGGTAATCGCGCCCGAGAGCTGCGAAATCGGCTGCGCGACGTTGAAGGAGATAATGACGAGCGCGATACCGGCCAACATCGTCGTCGGGATGTTGATGAGCGTTTCGATATCCCACTTGACCGACAGCTTGCGGATCAAGCGGTGCAGGATCAGCGGCAGCACGAGCACCTTGAGCAGGAAAGTCAGACCCGCCGACCAATAGAGGTGCGACTGGCCGGTGGTCGCCGCAACGACCAGCGTCGACAGCGAAAGAACCGCCCCTTGCACCGTAAACAAATTGATGAGCGTGATGACTTTCCGTTGCGCCAGCATCGCGAAACCGAGCAACAACATGATCGCCGCAAACAGGTTGATGAGCTGGCTGCCGAGCGGAATCGCGTGGTGCAACGCCTGGTTCACGAGCCGGTCTCCAGCAGCATGTGCACCAGCATGGCCAGCACGGCGAGCAGAAAAGCCGTGCCCAAAAACTCGGGGGCGCGGAAAATACGCATCTTGGCGCTGGCGGTTTCGATCAGCGCCAGCAGGAACCCGCCGAGCACCAGCTTGGAAACGAGGATGAGCAACGCTAGCCCCAGCGAGGCCGGATCCGCCAGAGCGGGTATGCCAACGGGGAAAAACAGAGCGATACCGAGGCAAGAGTAGGCAAACAGCTTGAGGCTGGCCGCCCACTCGATGAGCGCCAGATGCCGGCCGGAGTACTCCAGGATCATCGCCTCGTGAATCATTGTCAATTCGAGGTGGGTGGTCGGGTTATCGACCGGAATGCGGGCATTTTCGGCCAGCGAAACCATCGTAAAGGCGACGCCGGCAAACGCCAGGCTGGGATAAAGCACAAAGTCGGTGTGCGCCAGCGCCTCGACGATGGTCGACAGCGAGGTCGATTGCGAGATCAGCGAGGCGGTGAAAAACACCATCAGCAGAGCGGGTTCGGCGAGAAATCCGACGAGCATTTCGCGCCGTGCGCCGAGCGAGCCGAAGGAGGTACCGACATCCATTCCGGCCAGCGCGATAAAGACCCGGGCCAGAGCAAACAGGCCGACGAGCGCGATAGCGTCGGCCGCCGGCGAAAATACCAGCTCCGTCGAAAGCGTCGGAACAATCGCTGAAGCCAGCGCCATGCAGGCGAAGATGATATAGGGCGCGGCAAGAAACAGCGACGAGGCGTTGTGCGCGGCCAGCACGTCCTTGTGGAACAGCTTGTGCAAAGTGTAGTAGGACTGCAGCAAGGGCGGCGCGCTACGGTTTTGCAACCAGGCGCGGCACTGGTTGACCCAGCCGGTCAGCAGCGGCGCCACCAGCAGGGCAAGAGCCAGCTCCAGCAGTTGGGCGATAAGCGCGTAGAGGTTCATCCTCGGGTCAACACCAGGAGGGTAATCAGCGTAATGAAGCTGTACAGCAGGTAAAAGGCGATACGCCCTTCTTGCAGGAACGCGATCAGGCGGGTACCGAATTCGACGAGCCTGGCAACCGGCAGATAAACCCCGTACCAGATCGGATCTTCAAACACTCTCCGGTAACGCGGCTGGGCGTCAAAAGGCGAAGGCCGCTCGCTAATCATGCGAAAAAAGGGCGAAAAAATTTGCCGGATCGGCTGGCCGAAGCCTTCTGCCGTATCCTGCATGCGCCCTGTCTGCAACGGAAAACCGCAGTCCCACGCCGCGCCACGCTTGATCCGGTCGTGATAAAAGCCGCGCACGACAAAATAAACGAGCAGCGTAAAGCAGACCAGACTGACCAAAAAGATCGCCGGGCTGTAGCTCGCCCGCGCCTCGCTGATCGGCGCCAGCATCCACCAGCCGTGGCCGCTGGCCGCCGCGCTCAGGCCGCTGCCGACCAGGAGCCGGGTGACCGGGTCGAGCAACGCGATCACCGCGTTCGGCAAAATGCCGAGCAGGAAGCAGCCGGAAGCCAGCCAGAGCAGGCCGATACGTTCGAGACGACCGGCGTCGTGAGCCTGGCCGAGCTTTTCCTCGCGCGGTTGGCCGAGAAAAACAACACCAAAGAATTTCACCATCGTGAACCCGGCCAGCGCGGCGATCAGCGCGACCGAGGCGGCGGCCACCGGCAACAACATATGCAGATAGCCCTGCGGTAACCCTGCGGTAAACAGAAAACTTTGCAGCAACAGCCACTCGGAGACGAACCCGTTGAGCGGCGGCAAGCCCGCCGAGGCAATGACGCCGACCAGCGCCAGCCAGGTCACCCAGGGCATGCGATGGATCAGGCCGCCCAGCTTGCCGAGGTTGCGTTCGCGCGTCGCGTGCAGCACCGACCCGGTGGCGAGAAAGAGCAGGCTTTTGAAGAAAGCGTGGTTGATGCAGTGATACAGCGTCGCGGTAAGCGACAAAGCCGCGAGCAAAGGCATCTCGAAGGACTTGAAGGTCACGGTAAGGCCGATGCCGACGACGATCAAGCCGATATTCTCGATCGACGAATAGGCCAGCAGACGCTTCATGTCGGTCTGCACGGCAGAAAATACCACGCCAAAAATGGCGGTCGCCAGACCAAGCGCCATCAACAGGATGCCCCACCACCAAAACTGCACTTGCAGCAAATCAAAACTGACGCGCAGCATCCCGTAGATGGCCGTCTTGAGCATCACGCCGCTCATCATCGCCGAGACCGGCGAAGGCGCCGCCGGGTGCGCTTCGGGCAACCAGATGTGCAGGGGCAGCACGCCGGCTTTGGCGCCAAAGCCGAAAAACGCCAGCAGGAAGGCGACCGTCGGCCAGATACCGCGGTCTGCGAAGGCGCGCATGGCGTCGAAGGTGTAGTCGCCGGCGCTGCCCGCCATCACACCAAAAGACAGCAGAATGCCGACGGCGCCGATGTGGGCGACCAGCAAATACAGATAACCGGCGCGCCGGATCTCCGGGATCTTGTGGTCGGAAGTCACCAGGAAAAAGGATGTCAGCGCCATCGTCTCCCATGCCACCATGAAGGCGTAGGCGTCGTCGGCCAGAAACACGCCGGACATGCTGGCCAGAAACACGTGGTAAAGCAGGCATTGCAGACCCGGCGCCGCACCCGCGCTCTTGCGGAAATAGCCGGCGGCGTAGATCGAGATACCGGCGGCGGTCGCGCCCAGCAGAAAGAGGAAAAACGAGGAAAGCGCGTCGAGGCGCAGGTGGAACGGCAGATCGGGAAGGCCGAAGGGGAGAACCGCCACTTGCGGTTCGGCGACCATACCGCCCAGCGCGAAAAGCGCAAGCGCCAGCCCACACAGCGCGCCGAGCGGAAACAGCACCCGGCTTATCAGAAAAAAGTTGCGCGGAAAGGCGATGCCGACGACACCGATCACAAGCCAGCATGTGGCGGCGATCATTATCTGGTCAATCGGCAGCAGGTCGGTCATGGAGGCGGCAGGAACTCTTCGGTTGAATTGCTTGCGTGGGCGAAGCTTACAAGAAACACCGGGGGATCGCATTTACCCCATGCGGAGTAGAGGGTTGTTGCATAACGCATCATTTGCGGCAAAGATCCCCCGCCGACAGACTCTTTGTTTCTGCACCTTATTCCGCTTGTCGAGCTACCGGCTTGCGCAGAATTTGTGCGGCAGCCCAGAGCATCAAGACCCCGCCGCCGATAAGCGACAACACGGCTTCAAAGTTGCTCTCCGGAAAGCTTGCGACGAAAAGAGATTCTTTTTTGCCGGGCCATACCGCCCCGCCGGCAAAAGCCAGCATTCCGAGCCCATCAAAAGCGGCGTAAAACAGAACCTTCGGCGCCAGTTGCGGACGCATCCGCCCAGGCATGAAAAGGCGCCTATTTCACGCGCATGCCGGGCTGGGCGCCGGCGTCGGGCGACAGCAAGAAGATGCCCGGCGTCTCGTTTCCGGGGTCGGAAGCCGCCAGCACCATGCCTTCGGACAGGCCGAATTTCATTTTGCGCGGCGCCAGGTTGGCGGCCATCACGGTCAGCCGGCCGACCAGTTGCGCCGGATCGTAAGCGGCCTTGATACCGGCAAAGACCTGGCGTTTTCCTCCGGCACCGATGTCGAGAACGAGGCGCACCAGCTTGTCGGCGCCTTCGACAGGTGTCGCTTCCGAAATTCTGGCAATGCGCAGATCGACCTTCATGAAATCGTCGATCGAAATGTGCGTTCCGTCCGCAGACGGCACGGCGGCTTGTGCCACCGCTACCGCGGCGGCCTTTTCCTGCTTTTCGGCGTGCTTCTGCGGTGCCGGTGGCGTCGCTACCAGAGATCCCCGGTTCGCTCCGACCAGCGCGTCGACCTGCTTTTTGTCCACGCGCGCCATCAGGTGCTCGTAGGGTTTGATCGCGTGGCCGGCGGCCAGCGTGGTGCCGATGTCGCTCCAGGCGAAAGGGGCGACGTTGAGAAAGCTTTCGACCTCGGCCGCCAGCGCCGGCAATACCGGCTTGAGCAGGATGGCGAGCTGGCGAAAAAGATTGAGCGCGTTGGTGCACGCCGCGTGCAGATCGGTGCCGCGCCCTTCCCGCTTGGCGAGCTCCCAGGGTTTGACGCTGTCCACATACTGGTTGGCGGCATCGGTCAGCGCCATGATTTCGCGCACCGCCTTGCCGAATTCGCGCGCCTCGTAAAGAGCGGCGATGGCCGCGCCGCGTTCCCGGATAAGCCGGAAAGCCGGCAACGATTCGTCGCAGGTCGACAGTTGGCCGGCGAAACGCTTGACGACAAAACCGGCCGAGCGGCTGGCGATATTCACGAACTTGCCGACCAGGTCGGAGTTCACGCGCGCGATGAAGTCGTCGAGGTTGAGATCGAGATCTTCCATCGTATCGGTCAGCTTGGCCGCGAAGTAATAGCGCAGCCACTCCGGGTTGAGCCCCTGCTGCAGGTACGATTCCGCGGTGATAAAAGTGCCGCGCGATTTCGACATCTTCGCGCCGTCCACCGTCAGAAAGCCGTGTGCGAACACCTTGTTGGGCGTGCGGTATCCGGCGTGCTCCAGCTCGGCCGGCCAGAACAGCGCGTGGAAGTAAAGAATATCCTTGCCGATAAAGTGGTAAAGCTCGGTTTGCGAACCGGCTTCCCAGAATTCGTCAAAATCGAGGCCTTCCCTGGCGCAGAGATTCCTGAACGACCCCATGTAACCGATAGGCGCATCGAGCCAGACGTAGAAATACTTGCCCGGCGCATCGGGGATCTCGAACCCGAAATAGGGCGCATCGCGCGAGATGTCCCAGTCCGTGAGCCTGCTTTCTTCCCCCGCGTTTTCGCCGGCGCCCAACCATTCTTGCAGCTTGTTGGCGGCCTCGGCCTGCAAGCGTCCTTCGCCCTGCGTCCAGCGCCTCAGAAATGCCTGGCAGCGCGCGTCCGAAAGCTTGAAAAAATAGTGTTCCGAGCGGCGCAGTTCCGGTTTGGCGCCGGAAACGGCAGAGTACGGATTTCTCAGATCGTTCGGCGTGTAGGCCGCGCCACAGTGCTCGCAGTTATCACCGTACTGATCGGGCGCGGCACACTTGGGGCACCCGCCCTTGATGAAGCGATCCGGCAGGAACATCTCCTTGACCGGGTCGTAATACTGCTCGATGGTGCGCTTCTCGATCAGGCCGGCGTCCCGCAGGCGCCGGTAGATGTTGTTGGCGCAGTCGCGCGTCTCGGCGGAGTGCGTCGTGTAATAGTTGTCGAAGCGGACATGAAATCCCGCGAAATCCCGCGAATGCTCGCCGTGAACGCGGGCAATCAGCGCCTCCGGCGTGATGCCCTCCTTCTCCGCGCGCAGCATGACGGGCGTACCGTGCGTATCGTCGGCGCAGACGTACCAGCACTCGTGACCCCGCATTTTCTGGAAACGAACCCAGATGTCGGTCTGGATGTACTCGACCAGATGGCCGAGGTGTATCGCGCCGTTGGCGTAAGGTAGCGCGGAGGTAACGAGGATCTTGCGGGTCATGGGATGCGTGGCGTCGGGAAACGGGCATTCTAGCAAAACGCGATCCCCTCCTAAAAACTGAGTGCACGAAAACAGAAATCTTCCGGCTTTTTGGGTGGCTTGCGACCCGCCCCAGAGATGACTCCCGGCCTTGGTGGAGGTTGTCGCGCATCGGAACAGCTTGTTTCCAACGGCGACAACCCGGCAAAATAGAGCACGCGCCGTACATAGCGCACCGTTTCGGGATAAGGCGGAATCCCTTTATGTCGGGCGACAGCGCCCTCGCCGGTGTTGTACGCGGCGGCGATCAGGCTCCAATCGTCGCCATAGCGCCCCCTCAACCATTTCAGGTAGGCCAGCCCGCCCCGCACGCTACTCTCCGCATCGAACGGCCGGCTGACGCCAAAACGTGTTTGCGTGACCGGGGCGAGCTGCATGACCCCTTGTGCGTTTTTCCCGGAAACGGCCGTCGCGTCGAAGTTCGATTCGGCCAGCGCGACGCTCAGCGCGACGCGTGTGTCGACGTTGTAGCGCGGCGCATGGCGACGGATGAGGTCGGCAATTTTCCGTTTGGCCAGCGGTTGTGCCGCCAGATAAGCATCGAGATCGAAACCCGGAGATTTCCAGTCGCGGACGAAATCGCCGCAATTGTCGCCGAGCGCCGCATTCGCTACCCGGGGGTCGTGATGTTCGGCGGCTTCCCGGTGCCCGAGACTGGCGGCCAGCGCCAGATAGGCGTTGGCCAGCGGCACGTTACGCAAGGATGCCGGCCCGCGCGACAAAACGCGGCCGACGCGGAAAAACCCTTCCGGGCCCCCCATTTGTGCCACGTCGCAATAGAGCGTGATCGCCAGCGCAAAATTCTTTCTGCCACCGATCCCCTGTTCGGCGGCTTGCCCCTGCTCCAGCGCGGCGACCGCACGCGGCGGCAAGCCGCCAAAATCGCCGGCCCGCGCTCCGCCGGCGCAGGCAAGCGTCAATAAAAGGAAGAGAAGAAAAAGGGGGCGCATGGGTTGACCGGAAAAGATACAAGAGTTTACCTTCAATCTGGGAGACTCCAAAAGCTGCGGTTTGGTTCGCGCCATATCTTTTGCCTTCGGGCAAACGGGCGGTTACGGCGAATTCGTGGGACAACCCCGTGATTCCGGGCTTGACCCGGAATGACGGAGCTTCTCGTGCAGCTTGCCCGAAAAGCGGGTATGGGATACGCTAACCGCCGGACACAACCTCGGGAGATAGCCATGCCTGTCGCGATCCGCATCCACCAAACCGGCGGCCCCGACGCGATGCAGTTGGAAGAAGTCTCGGTCGGCGATCCGGCGCCCGGTGAGGCGCGCGTGCGCCACGGCGCGGTCGGGCTCAACTTTATCGACATCTACCATCGCACCGGCCTCTACCCCCTGCCTTTGCCCGCCGTGCTCGGCCTGGAAGGTGCGGGCGTGGTCGAAGCCGTCGGCGAAGGCGTTGCGGACTTGCGTGCCGGCGACCGCGTGGCCTATGCCGGCGGGTCGGCGGGCGCTTATTGCCAGGTGCGCTGCATGCCGGCCGGTCGCCTGCTGAAATTACCGGACAGCATCGGTTTCAATACCGGTGCGGCGATGATGCTGCAAGGGCTGACCAGCGCTTACTTGCTGCGTCGCACCTATCGCGTGCAGGCCGGAGATGCGGTGCTGATCCACGCCGCCGCCGGCGGTGTCGGGCTGATCGCCTGCCAGTGGGCCAAGGCGCTGGGAGCGACCGTCATCGGCACCGTCTCCAGCGAAGCGAAAGCCGAGCTGGCCAGCGCGCACGGCTGCGACCACATCATCCGCTACACGCGCGAGGACGTGGCGAAAAAAGTGAGGGAGATCACCGGGGGAGAAGGCGTGGCGGCGGTTTACGACGGTGTCGGGAAAGACACCTTCACCGGCTCGCTCGACAGCCTGCGCGTGCGCGGCATGATGGTCAGCTTCGGCAACGCTTCGGGGCCGGTCGCGCCGTTCGATCCCCTGCTGCTCTCGCAAAAAGGGTCGCTCTTCATCACCCGGCCGACGCTGGCGCACTACACGGCGCACCGCGACGAGCTGCTCGATCTGGGCGGCGAGCTGTTCGACATGGTCACCGCCGGGAAGGTAAAGATCGAGGTTCGCCAAACCTACGCGCTCGCCGACGTTGCGGCCGCGCATCGCGATCTCGAAGCGCGCAGGACGACCGGCTCGACGATCCTGATCCCCTGAACCCGGAAACCCGAGATGGCGGCGCTACGCTCCGGACTGCTCTCGCTGCGCGATTTGCTGGCGACGGCTTGGCCGATCCTCCTCGTCTCGATGCTGGGCTTTGTCGTCGCCTACCAGTTCGTCGAGCCGGCGCCGCCGCGTCAACTGACGCTCACGACGGGCGGGGAAAGCGGCGCGTATTACCTGTTCGGCAAGCGCTACGCCGAGATCCTGGCGCGCAATGGCGTCGCTCTGGAAGTCAAAACTTCGGCGGGATCGTACGAAAACCTCGATCGCATCGGCCGGGGCGAGGCCGATGCCGCGCTGGTGCAAGGCGGCATTCCGGCGCCCGGAACCGGCGGCGACGAGAGCTCGCCGTCGTCGCTGGGCAGCGTGGCCTACGAGCCGGTCTGGGTGTTTTATCGCGGCGAGCGCACCTTCGACAAGCTGCACCAACTGGCGGGGTTGAAGATCGCCGTGGGCGCCGAGGGCAGCGGCGTGCGCGGCCTGGCGTTGCAGTTGCTGTCCGCCAACGAGATGGCGACCGACAGCAAGCGCCTGCTGCCGCTGGCCGGACTCAAGGCCGCCGAAGCCTTGCAGCAGGGCGGGATCGATGCCGCGTTCATCATCGCAGCCCCCGAAGCGCCGGTCGTGCAGGTACTGCTGCGCTCGCCGGGCGTGCGGGTAATGAGCTTTAGCCAGGCCGACGCTTACACCCGCCGTTTCCCTTTTCTGTCGAAAATCGTTTTGCCGCACGGCGTGATCGACCTGGTGCGCGACAACCCGCCGCAGGATACGGTCTTGCTGGCGACGACGGCCAACCTGATCGTCTCCGACAGCTTGCATCCGGCCTTGGCCAGCCTTCTCTTGCAAGCGATGGGAGAAGTTCACGGCAAGAGCGGCTTTTTTCAGGCGGCCGGAGAATTCCCGGCCTACAAGGATCACAGCTTCGAGCTGTCGGAAGACGCACGGCGGCACTACAAATCGGGGCCGCCTTTCCTGCAACGCTATTTGCCGTTCTGGGTGGCGGTACTGGCCGAACGCATGTTCGTCATGCTGTTGCCGTTTTTCGCCTTGCTCCTGCCCCTGCTGAAAGTCGCGCCGGCCGTCTATACCTGGCGCGTGCGGCGGAAAATTTTCCGCTGCTACGGCGACCTCAAGTTTCTCGAGAACGATATCCGGCAACACTACGAACCGGCGCAACATCTGGGGTATCTGGAACGGCTCGACCGCATCGAGGAAGAAGCCAAGCGCCGCAACATTCCGCTCGCCTTCACCGACCTGTTGTATACCTTGCGCGAGCACATCAACTTTGTGCGCCAGAGGCTCCGCCACCTGGAAACGGCGCATTCGGAGCGCGCCGGATGAGTTCCTTCGTGGCCGACCACAAACCAAGCGCCCTTCTCCCCCGGCGCTCAAGTTGCTCGAGCAGGTGCGGTACGCTAATCGGCTGCGCCACAACAGCATGCGCACGGAAGCTCCGCGTGTGTCTTCGCAATGCCGCCAAATTGGCATTCCATTAGTTTTCCGCCCGCTCAGTAGGTGCAAGGGGTGCGCCCCGCATCCTCGGGCCAGAGATTCTCGAACAACACCTGCGCCAGTTCGAGGCGCTTGCCCCAGCCGGCATCTTCAAACATCGGCCGCGGGTAAAATTCCCGTACATGGCCGATGCACAGGATGCCTAGCGGATGGGCGCCTTCCGGCAGGCGGAGCAGTTCGCCGAGGGTTTGCGGATCGAAGAAGGAAACCCAGCCGAGCCCTACGCCTTCGGCGCGTGCGGCCAACCACATGTTCTGGATGGCGCAACCGACCGAGGCGACATCCATCTCGGGCAACGTGCGCCGGCCGACGATGTGTTGCTCGCGCCCCGGCATCAGGGCGACGACCAGCACTTCGGCGCATTCGCGGATGCCTTCGATTTTTACACCGAGAAATTCTTCGTTGCGCGAGGGCAGCGCGGCCGCGGTGCGCCGCCGTTCGTCGTCTACCAGGCCGTGGATGCGTTCGCGTTGCGCCTGTTCCCGGATGCGGATGAAACGCCACGGTTGCATGAAGCCGACCGACGGCGCCAGATGCGCCGCCAGCACCAGCCGCTCGATCAAACCCTCGGGCAACTGATCGGAGACAAAGTGACGCATGTCGCGGCGTTCGCGCAGGACGCGCCAAAGCGCAGCGATTTCGGCGTCGCTATAACGGTGATTTCGATGGGGCATATCAAGCCTTTGCATGTTAGGGGGAACGGTGCTTCGGGGCAGAAGCAGTCGGGCGGGCGCGGCGAAGGCGGGCCGGCGCGAGGCATAGGAGCGCTTCTGGCCCAAAGTGCGCAAAGGCGCAAAATTCACGGAGAAAGGCAGCCATTCCGCTCATCCTGATACGCTTTTCCCCGGTGGTTTCTGCATCGCGGTGCGCACCATTTTGAAACCGGTTGGCCGCATTATTTTCCGCCCGCCGGCTCGACGAGTACCAGCTTGCCCGTCTTCGGGTCGCGGAAAACCTCGCCGACGCGGTCGTAGCCGGTTCCGCCCCGCGTCGCGCCGGCGGCCGGGCGTTCGATTTCCTGCCCCTTTTCGACCGGCTTGGGCGCTTGCGGCGGACTCTGGCTGCCGGCGGCCAGCGCCGCGAGCAGGCCGCAGGCGAAGACGAGCATCACGTCGACCAGGTTCACCAGGCTGGCGCGCGGGTCTTCATCGGAATTTGCGTAACTAAGGTCGAAACGCGCGTCGAGCTTCGAGTAGAGGCGCAGCCGCTTGCGCGGCGCGTGGCCGGCGGCGCTCAATGAAACGGAAGCCGCACTGGCGGCCGAACCGCGATCACCACCCTCCTCGGGAACGGGGTCGGGGGGAAGGCTGTGCGTCATTCCATGCTCTCCAGCAGTTCCTCGTACCAGCGCCGGCGCAGCTTGCCGACGACGAGGCCGACGATGCCGGCGACGAGGCCGAGGACGGTCGCGTCGAAGGCGACGGTGACGGCGGCGGCGAGCTTGCCCGGGTCGCCGTGGCCGAGCGCGGCGAGGCCGGGCCCGAGCGGGATGATGGTGGCCATCAGGCCGAGCATCGGCGGGATGCGCGCCAGGAGGTCGGCGCGCTCCAGCCGGCGGCGCGCGATCGCCTGCACGCGCAGCGGGTCGCCGCCGGCGCGCAGGCGCTTGAGGCCGACCAGGCGTTCGCCGAGCGCCAGGCCGCTTTCAATCGCGGCGACCGCGCAGCCGAAGAGCAGTGCGGCGAGCGCCGGGGCGAGCAGCCAGTTGACGGCCTCGTGCAGCCAGTCGAAGGAGGCGAGTTCAGTCATGGTTTTCTCCGGAAAATGGGGGCAGCGCTATCGCGCCAGCCGAGCGCGAGGCCGGCCAGGCTGGCTGCTTTTGCCGGCGCGCCCGGGTAGGCTGTCGCGCCGTTTTCACCGCGCGCGCGGGCCAGCGTCACGCCGAGCGCCGCGGCTTCGGCGGCGTCGAGCTGTGGCGCGAGCCACGCCCACATCGGGTGGTTCGGCGCGGTGTGGCCGCTGCCCGGCAGGCCGTTCTTGGCGACCAGGCGGGCGAGTTCGCCGCCGAGGCGGCGGATCGTTGCCGCGTCGGCCTGCCAGAAGTTCTTCTGCGCGGCGACCATCATGATCGCCAGCATGTGCGCCTTGACGTGCGCGTTGGCGCCCTCGCCGAGAAACCGAGGCAGGCCGAGCTGATGGCCGTCGTCGAAATAGACGCGCTTGACCTCGTCCCACGCCCAGCTCTGCACCAGGTCCGGGCGGGTGACCTGCCAGCCCCACAGGTTTTCGAGGAATTCCTGCCCCATCGTGCGCGCGCCGGCGTAGTCGTGCGCCATCAGCGGCTTGATCCACGCCGGGTTGAGGTAGCGTCCGCGCAGTTCGCCGAGCAGCGCAGAGGTGAGCGGCTCGACGCTCGCCTGACCGGCTTCGGCGTGCTGCAGGATCAGGCTGTCCGGGCGGCGACCGGTCAGCGATTCGACGGCCAGCGACAGGCCGCCGAGGTAGTCGAAGGCGTCGTTGTTGTCGAGCAGGCCGTAGAGGTGGCTGGCGCGGCCGTGATAGGCGCGCGTCACGTCGCGCAGCGCGTTGTCGAAAGCGGCGTGCGCCGCCTCGCCGCCGCTGTCGAGCGCGTACGCATGGCCGAGGCGGTTGAGATACGCGCGGCCGATTTCGCCGCGTTCGCGCCAGGCGCCCGAGCGCTCGGTCAGGCGGTTGACGCCGGCGCCGTAAGCGCCCGGCGCGTCGCCGAAGATGCGCCAGGCGGCTTCCCTGCCGGCTTCGGCGGGCGGCTTGCCCTGCGCGAGCAGCGCCGTTACGCGCGCCTGCCAGCGTTCGGCCAAGCGGTTGGCGGCGAGCGGCTCGTGGCCCCACTGCGCATTGGCAGCGTTGGCAATCGGCGCCAGCGCTTCGGCGAGCGCTTCCTTGAGTTCCGGTTGCGCCTCGGCCAGGGTCGCCGCGCTGGCGGCGAGTGCGAGGCGGCCGGCGCGGTCGATCAGCTTGAGCAGGTTGGGGTAGAGGTCGCGGAAAAGTCCCGAGGTGGTGACCAGCACGTCGCGCCGAGGCGTGCCGGTCGATGGCAGCAGGCGAACGTCGGTGACGATGCCGCGCGCGTTCCACACCGGCTCGGCGCGCATCAGCGCGAGCGTGAAGGCGACCATCACGCCCTCGTCGCGCACCGCGTCGGACGCCCAGAGGATGACGGCTTCGCTGCCCGAGTCGTCGCCTTTTGCCAAAGCGGTCTTTTTCAGCGCCTTGGCCGCGAGATTGTTGCCGAGGCCGTAGCCGAGCCGCGTCGGCAGGATGTCGCCGTCGACGGCGTGGAAGTTGCGGCCGGTCGGTAGCGCCTCGGGCGAGCGCAGCGGGTCGTTGCCCTTGCCCGGCGCGACGAAGCCGCCGTTCAGCGCATTGAGCAGTCCGGCCATTTCGAGGCGAGGCGAGCGCTTGAGGTTGTCGACGACGGCCGGGTCGAGCGCCGGGCGCGCGGCGCCACCGCGCATCGACGCCAGCATCAGGTCGAGGTTTCCGGCCGACCACGGCCGTCCGAAGACGTGCAGGCCGTAGGGCATGAACTTCTCTTGCAGCTTGGTCAGATAGTGGCCGACCTCGTGCGCGAGCAGTTCATCGTCGGCGTCGTCGATGCCGATGCCGCGCACCTGCAGCACGTCGGCCATCGACGCCTCGAGTTCGGCGCGCAGCTGCAGCGCGTCGACCTGCTCGCGCATGGCGCGCGCCGCCTGCGTGCGCAGGCTGTCGGACGACGCGCTCTCGAAGCTCTCGACGACCTGGCGCAGGGTCAGGAGCTGGTCGTAGAGCGGCGTCGTGGCGATCGGCGGCGTCAGGTGGTCGACCATCACCGCGAGGCCGCGCCGCTTGGCCTGGATGCCCTCGCCGACGCCGTCGACGATGTACGGGTAGATTCCCGGCAGGTCGGACGCGACGAGGCTCGGGTAGTCGTCGGCGGCGAGGCCGACGGCCTTGCCGGGCAGGAATTCGTAGGTCGAGTGGCGGCCGAAATGGACTACCGCGTCGGCGCGGAAGCCGTCGCGCAACCAGTGGTAGAAGGCCAGGTACTGGTGCGGCGGCGTGATGCTGGTGTTGGCGTGCAGCAGCTCCTCGTCGACCTCCCAGCCGCGCGGCGGCTGCGGGCCGATGAAGACGTTGCCGAAGGTCAGCCCCGGCACCAGCAGGCGTTCGCCCTCGACCATCACCCTGCCGGGCGGCGCGCCCCAGCCGCGCAGGCCCTCGATTCTGAGCGTGTTCAGGCGGTCTTTGGTCGCTGCCTGCTTGCCGCACGGCTGGCTCGCCTTGTTGTCCAGGCACGCGGCGTAGCCGGCGGCCAGCCGGTCTAGCAGGCGCATCGCCTCGAGCCGCTGTGGATGGTCGGCGCCGGAGACCAGGTGGTGCAGTTCCTTGAGCGCCGACTCGGCCTTGCGCCGGCCGAGCGCGCGCTCGCCGGCGGCTTCGGCCTCGAGCACTTCGGCGTGCAGGCGGCCGAGCGGGCCTTCGCTCATCTCGCCGCGCACGCGCGCCGGCAGCCGCGCGAACCAGCGCGCGTAGTCCTTGAGCCCGACGCCATTCACGTCGAGCGCCAGCTCGCGCAGCGCCTGCCGGTCTTCGGGCAAATTTACGCCGTGCGCCATGATTTGTTCGAGCAGCGCTTGCGGGGTAGCCGGCAGTTTGTCGGGATCGCCGACGTTGTAGCCGGCGGCCTGCAGCGCGTGCAGCGTGTCGAACAGCGAGGCCGGTACGTTGAGGTTGTCGGCGCCGATGTTCTGGCGGCCGGGGGGGTGGTTGTAATAGACGATGGCGACGCGCTTGTCGCGGTTCGCCTTGGTCGCCAGGCGCTGCCAGCGAACGGCGCGCGAGACGAGGCGGGCGACTTCGGCATTGAGGATTTCCGGGCGCTTGATCTCGATGCCGGTGCGCGTGTCGACGAGCGGTCGGCCGGCGGCGGCGATCACGACCGGCTGGCCGGCGCCCTGCAGTTCGGGCAGCGCGACGCGGTACTGCACCGAGTCGGACGGCAGGCCATCGGGCGACAGCCGCCACTGCATCGCGCTGCGGTCGGTCAGGCGGATCGCCTTGAACACCGGGACGTCGAGCTTGTTCAAGGCGGCGGTCGTGGCTTCGCGCCCTTCGGCGGCGCCGACCACGAAGTCCTGCAGAACGACCAGCGCGGCGGGCCTGGCCGGCGCGATCAGTTCGGGCAGGCGTTCGACGACTTCGCGCGACGTTGCGCCCCAGCGCGCGAAGATCGCCACGCAGGGCAGTTGCTGGCGGCGCGCCTCGCCGCACAGCGCGCCGGCCGGTTGCGGGTCGGAAGTCGACAGGTCGAGGACGACGAGTGCCGGTTTGGCCAACAGCGCAGCCGGCAGCGCGTTGCTGGACCACGCGGCGGCGTCCGACCATTCGCGTTCGCCGACCCGCACGCGCAGCGCGGGTTCGGGCTGCGGCGCCGGCAGCTCAATGAGTTCCGGGCGCAGCAGGTGGTCGAAGAGCTGCGCCGTATTCGCCGCGCCGCCGGCTTGCCAGGTCTGCCGCGCGGCCAGCCAGCGGCGTACCACCGGATGCGCGCGGGCGGCGGCGAGCGCGGTTGCGGTCGGTACTTCGGCGGCGAGCTGGCGCGAGGTTTCGGCCGGAAAGTCGGCCATCGTTGCTGCGTCGTACCGGGTCAGCGCGGCCAGTTCCTGCATGCCGTTGAAGGCGAGCACCCGCCCGGCCTTGCGCGCGTGGCGCGGCGCCAGTTCGCCCAAGCGGCGCGCGCCGTCGCCGAACACCGCAACCGCCAGCACGGCGTCGGCGTCGGCCAGCCAGCGCACGACCTGCCTTTCGGGTGCCGCCATCAGCTGGCCGGGCGTGCGCAGGACGATACGGTCGCCGGGATAGGTCAGTAGATGCAGGCGTGCGGCATCGGCGGCGACCGGCGCGGCGCGTTCGGTCACGACCCCGAACAGCGTGGCGGCATGTGCGGTCGCGGCGAGCAGCAGGGCGCCGACAAACGCCGCCAGTAGCGGCGGGGAGCGGGAAAACTCCGCCATGCCCGGCTAGAACTCGACGCCCGGCATCGCCTTCACGCCGGTCTTGAAGGCGTGCTTGACCGGGCTCATTTCGGTCACCGTATCGGCCGCTTCGATCAGCGCTCCGGGTGCGCCGCGCCCGGTAACGACAACGTGTTGCATGGTCGGGCGGGCGGCGACGGCATCGAGCACTTGCGCGAGATCGAGCCAGCCATACTTGAAGGCATAGGTCATTTCGTCGAGCACCACGAGACCGGTTCCGGGGTCGGCGAGGTAGCTGCGGGCGAGTTGCCAAGCGGTTTGCGCGGCGGCCGCGTCGCGCGAACCGTCTTGCGTTTCCCAGGTAAAGCCCTCGCCCGAGACGTGCCAGCTCAGGTAGCCGGGCACCGTTTCGGCGATCCTCCGGAAAAAGCTTTCTTCGCCGGTATCGGTACGCCCTTTGACGAACTGGATCACCGCCACCTTCATGCCGTGGCCGAGGGCGCGGGCGATCAGTCCGAAGGCGGCGGTCGATTTGCCTTTGCCGTTACCGGTGTTGATTACGAGCACGCCGCGCTCTTCCCGCGCGGCGGCGATCCTTCCGTCGATGATCGCCTTTTTTCGCCCCATGCGGGCGTTGTGGCGCTCCCTCTTGCCCCGATCCCCGCTCACGGTTTGTGCGCTCGGTGGGCGGGGGACGATGGCGGGGAGCGCGTATCGGGAAGCCGCGCGGTGATAGCCGTCGCGGCGGTTGCCGCCATGGGTACGATGGGCGCGTGCGCCTTGTGCGGATGCATGGATCTCTCCCGGTTGCCGACGGGCGTCCCCGCAAGTCGGCGAACTGATAATGGAGATGCTGCCGGGAGGCGATCCGAAAGGGGCAAGCGCCAGCGTTTTTCGCGCTGCGCCCCGCACTCCGTGACCGCTTCCCCGCAGCACTTCCGCCAAAGTGTGCGAAGGCCGGTATCCGGGCTCGCGAGTCTGGTGGTGTCGCCTTCCCAGGTTTTCGCCCAGTGGCATAAGACACGCCTTCTACATCACTCGCTTACCGTTGCGGGGGCAGCACGGGCATGGCTTCTTTCGGAAGCGCACCCGTTTCCCGTTTAACCGCCGCCGAGATTTTTGCAAACCCGGCGTGCGGCACCTTGCACGTTTTTCCGCGCGCATACGGGCGCAGAAGCGCGCATTGTAACGCACCGCTCGCCGCGCCGATTTGCCTGTTGCCGGCACGGGGCAGGTCACCCGATTTGATGCAGGTGAATCGACACCGAAATCTGCGCGCCGAGCCAGCCGAGCGCCGCACCGGCGGCTGTCAGGACAGCCGTATCGCCCGGCGACAAACCGCGCAGCGCGAAATTACCGCCATAAAGGGCGGCCAGCTCGGCCACCGGGGCGGCGAGAAAATACCCGCCCGCAGCGACGAGAACGGCGGCGAGCAAGCCGCCCAGAGCTCCTTGCAGGGCGCCGTAATACTGGAACGGCCGACGGATGAAGGCGTCGGTCGCACCGATCAGCTTGCTGACCTCGATCTCTGCGGCTTGGGCAAGAATTTGCAGGCGTATCGTGTTGAAGGTGACGGCGACCAGCGCGCCGGCAAAAAGCAGAGCAAGCAAAGCGACCACACGCTTGCCGATGCGCAGCAGGGCATCGAAACGCTTGACCCAGGCCGAATCGAGCTGCACGTGGGCAACCTTGGGCCACCCCGAAAAGGTCTGTGCCAGCACTTCGAGCGACTCTGGCCGCGCATCTGCCGGTTCGACGACGAAGGCGTCCGGCAGCGGGTTTCGCGGCAAGCTGGCGACAACTTCTGTCATCCCCTCCAGCGATTGCATGCGCTTGAGCGCCTCATCCCTGGACACGAAGCGCCAGGTGCCGATTTTTGCGCCGCGCAAGCGCGATTCGACCTCGCCGATGTCGCGTTTGCCGGCGTCCGCCGCCATGAAGACGCTGATCTGCTGGATTCCGGACGCGCTGCGCGTCGCTTCGTGAAGGTTCTCGATGACCACCCAGCCGGCGGTCGGCAAGGTCAGGGCGATCCCGATGACGAGCAGCGAAAGCGCGCTGTTCAGCGGCGAAGCGGCCAACCGGCGCAGCGCGTCGCGCAAGGCGGCAAGGTGTTGCGCCAGCCAAGCGTTCACCGCGCACCCCCGCCATCGGCCCGGTCGCGCGCCGTGCCGCGCATTTGCCCTTTTATTTGTCCTTTTTCCAGACACAGGATGCGCGGCGACAAACGCGCCATCCACTGCGGGTCGTGGGTCGAAATGATGACGGTGACGCCGACTTGGTGAAATGCCCGGAAGATTTCCAGGATGTCGGCCGCCGAGCCGCTATCGAGATTGGCGGTCGGCTCGTCGGCGAGCAGGACGGCGGGCCGGTTGACGACGGCGCGGGCGATGGCGAGGCGCTGTTGTTCCCCGCCGGAGAGCGCGACCGGTGTTGCTCTTTCGCGCGCCAGCAGCCCCACCTTATCGAGCGCCGCGCGCGCGCGGCGGATGGCATCCTTGCCCGTCTGGCCGACGATGGACAGCGGCAGCAGCACGTTATCCAGCACGTTGCGGTCGAAAAGCAGCTTTTGATCCTGAAAAATCAGGCCGAAGTTGCGGCGCAGATAGGGGACGGCGCCCCTGCTCAACGCGGCGAGATTCTGGCCGTTGACGACGATGCTGCCCGAGCTGGGGCGCTCGATGGCGGCGATCAGTTTGAACAGCGTCGACTTCCCGGCCCCGGAATGGCCGGTAATGAAGACCATCTCCCCGTCGCCGATCTCGAAGCTGACATCTTTCAGCGCTTCGAGGCCTTCGGAATAGCGCTTGCCGAGGGCGCTGGCCGCGATCATTCGAACAGCGCGCCCACAAAGTCGCGCGCGTCGAACGGGCGCAAATCGTCGATGCCTTCCCCGACGCCGATGAAGCGTATCGGCTTCGGGCATTGGCGCGCGATGGCGGCGACGATGCCGCCTTTGGCCGTGCCGTCGAGCTTGGTCAGCACCAGGCCGCTGACCTCGATCGCCCGGTCGAAGGCCTTGACCTGCTGCAGGGCGTTCTGCCCGATGTTAGCGTCGAGCACGAGCAGCGTTTCGTGCGGCCCGGAAGGGTCGGCTTTCTGGATGACGCGGCGCACCTTGGCGATCTCTTCCATCAGGTTCAGTTGCGTCGGCAGGCGGCCGGCGGTATCGGCGAGCACGATGTCGATGCCGCGCGCCTTGGCCGCCGCGACGGCGTCGAAAATGACCGCCGCCGGGTCGCCCGATTCCTGCGCGATGACGGTCACGCCGTTGCGCTCGCCCCAGATCTGCAACTGTTCGCGCGCGGCGGCGCGGAAAGTATCGCCGGCGGCGAGCAGCACGGATTTCCCTTGCGCCTGAAAATACTTGGCCAGCTTGCCGATCGAGGTGGTTTTCCCGGCACCGTTGACGCCGGCGATCATGATGATGAACGGCCGGTGCGTATGGACATCGAGCGCTTTTTCGAGCGGTTGCAACAGTTCGTAGAGCGCGTCGGCCAGCGCCTGCTGGATCGCTTCCGGCGTTTCGAGCCGGCCGTGCTTGGCGCGCGTTCCGAGTTCGTGCAACAAATGCCGGGTGGCTTCCATGCCGACATCGCTGGTCAGGAGCAGCGTTTCAAGGTCTTCCAGCAACTCGTCGTCGACCTTGCCGCGCGAAAAGACCGTTTTCAGCTTTCCGCCGAAATTCGCGCGCGTGCGTGCCAGACCGGCCTTCAGGCGATCCCGCCAGGATAATGTCTGCGCTTGCGCCGGAGCGGGCGCTTCGGCAGCAGCCACATTCAGCGGCGAATCAGGCTCGGCGGGAGATTTTTTCAGGAAACCAAACATGGCACTTCCTTATCTGAGCCTTTGAGAAGCATCCGGGAGGGAGGTCGATGGTAAGATTCCAGCGCAGAGTGTTTTTTACGTCAAAGTTCTCTACGCCAAAACATCGGCAAATTTTACCAGAAGCGATTCCCGACCATGCGCATCACAAGACAGTTTGCGAGACGGGTCACCCGCCTTTTACTTGTATCGTCAATCCTTTCGTCATCGGCCGGGGTGCTGGCCAACCCTTTCGAGCATCGGTTGAGCAACGGCCTGCGGGTGATTGTCAAGGAAGACCACCGGGCGCCGACGGCGGTGCACATGGTCTGGTATCGCGCCGGCAGCGTCGACGAGACGAACGGCACGACCGGCGTCGCGCATGTGCTCGAACACATGATGTTCAAGGGCACGCCAACCGCCGGACCAGGCGAATTCAACCGCCGCGTCGCGGCGGCCGGCGGGCGCGACAACGCGTTCACGAGCCACGATTACACCGCGTATTTTCAGCAGGTGCCGAAGCAGAAGCTCGAAGAGATGATGCGGCTCGAAGCCGACCGCATGCGCCACCTCACGCTGGACGCCGGCGAATTCGCGCAGGAGATCAAGGTCGTGATGGAAGAGCGCCGCCTGCGCACCGACGACCAGGCGCAGTCGAAGCTTTTCGAGCAGATGAGCGCCGTTGCCTTCCAGGCTCACCCCTATCGCACGCCCATCATCGGCTGGATGAACGACTTGGAAAACATGACCGTGCGGGACGCGCGCGACTGGTACGAGCGCTGGTATGTGCCGAACAACGCCTATGCGGTGATCGTCGGCGATGTCGAACACGAGCAGGTGTTCGGGCTGGCGGAAAAAACCTACGGCGCGCTCCCTTCCCGCGCGCTGCCCGAGCGCAAGCCTCAGGTCGAACCGGCGCAGGCCGGCATCCGCCGGCTGACGGTCAAGGCGCCGGCCGATCTTCCGGTGCTGCTGATGGCATACAAGGTGCCGGTAATCCGCGACGTGGAGAACGATGTCGATCCTTACGCGCTTGAGATGCTGGCCGCCATCCTGGACGGCCACGACGCGGCGCGCTTCTCAAAAAACCTGGTGCGCGAACAGCGTCTGGCGGTGACGGCCGGTTCCGGCTACGACTCGACCGCGCGCGGCCCGGGCATGTTTTATCTGCAAGGATCGCCCAGCGAGGGCAAGACAAGAGCCGATCTGGAAGCCGGTTTTCGCGCCGAGCTGGCGCGTATCGAGAAGGATGGCGTGACCGCCGATGAGCTGGCGCGCGCCAAGGCGCAACTGGTTGCCGGCCAGATCTACAAGCTCGACTCGATGTTTGCGCAGGCGATGGAAATCGGGCAAATGGAGTCGGCCGGTATTTCGCACACCCTGGCCGCGCGCATGATCGAAAAGTTGCAGGCGGTGGGCGCCGGGCAGGTTCAGGCGGTCGTCCGCAAGTATTTCCGCGACGACGCTTTGACCGTCGCCGAACTCGACCCGCAAACCCTGGCACAACCCGCCCTTCCGCGCGCCGGCGGCGCTCCCCGCCATTAATCCGTTGTTGAGAGATCGCCGATGAAACCCGTTTCGCTGCTTTGCGGCTTTTGCCTTAGTCTGGTCACGCTGTGGGCCGAAGCCGGCCCGAAGATCGAACACTGGGTCGCGCCTTCGGGCGCGCGCGTGTTTTTTGTCGAAAACCACGCTTTGCCGATCCTCGATGTACAGGTCGACTTCGAGGCCGGTAGCGCATACGAGAAGCCCGAGAAAGCCGGGCTGGCATCGCTGACCCACCAGTTGCTGGATTTGGGCGCAAAAGGCATGGACGAGACGCAGATTGCCAGCCGTCTCGCCGACCTGGGCGCCAAGCTTGGCGGCGCCGCTGAAACAGATCGTGCGTCGCTCGCGCTGCGCACGCTTTCGGCCGCCGACAAACGAGACCCCGCTCTCGACATACTGCGTTCCGTGCTGGTCGGCCCGCAATTTCCGGCCGATGTGTTTGCGCGCGAAAGAGCGCGCACGCTGGCCGGCCTCAAGGAAGCGTTGACCCGACCCGAAACGATTGCCGGCCGCGCGTTCTGGGCGGCGATGTACGGCGGGCATGCCTACGGCCAGAAATCGACGCCAGAATCGCTGTCGGCATTGACCCGCGACGATCTGGCGCTTTTCTACCGGACGCACTACACGGCACAACGCGCTTCCGTGGCGATGGTCGGCGACCTGTCGCGCGCCGAGGCCGAGAAAATCGCGCAGCGCCTGACCGCCGGTTTGCCCGTGGGTTCCGGCGCTCCCGGCCCGCGCGAACCCGCATTGCCGGAGGCGGCCGAGCAGCGGATTCCCCACCCGGCGGCGCAAGCCCATTTGATGTTGGGCTTGCCGGCGATCAAGCGCGGCGACCCGGATTTTTTCCCGCTGCTGGTCGGCAACTACTCGCTAGGCGGAGGCGGCTTTGTCTCGCGCCTGATGAAGGAAGTGCGCGACAAGCGCGGCTTCGCATACAGCGTACATAGCTACTTCCAGCCGATGGCACAGCTCGGGCCTTTCCAGGTCAGCCTGCAAACCAAGAAGGCGCAGGCCGACGACGCGCTGAAGGTAGCGCGGGAAGTTCTGGCGGGTTTTCTCGCGGAGGGGCCGACCGAGAGCGAACTGGGCGACGCCAAACAGAATCTGGTCGGAAGCTTTCCTTTGCGCCTGGACAGCAACAAAAAGATCCTCGACAACCTTTCGCTGATCGGCTTTTACGGCCTGCCGCTGGACTATCTCGACCGCTATGCCGAGAACGTAGAGAAGGTCACGGCAACGGACATCAAGTCAGCATTTTCGCGCCACGTAAAACCCGCGCATCTGGTTACGGTGATCGTCGGCGGGGCGGAGTAGCAACCTGAACTCGGTGCGTATCGTTGGCGGAGAGTGGCGTCGCCGGCTGTTGCGCTTTCCCGACGCCGCCGGCTTGCGCCCAACGCCCGGCCGCGTCCGCGAGACATTGTTTAACTGGCTGGGGCAAGACCTGAACGGTCTGTCCTGTCTCGATCTTTTTGCCGGTAGCGGTGCGCTGGGCTTCGAGGCCGCATCGCGGGGAGCCGCCAAGGTGGTGCTGGTCGAAAGCGCGCGGGGAGTCTTGGCCGCGCTCGAAGAAAACCACAAAATGCTTGGCGCCAGCGAACGTCTGGAGATTGTTTGTTCGGATGCGGTAAAATTCGCCTCCCTGACCGCGCTGCGCTTCGATGTGCTGTTTCTCGACCCGCCTTTCAACCAGGGGTGGATAGACCGCTTGGCGCCGCTGCTGCCGAGGATACTCACCGGCGATGCGGTGATCTACGCCGAGGCGGAGCGCATGCTGGAATCCTGCGGCGAATGGCGGATCGCGCGCCACGGCAAGGCGGGGCAAGTACACTATCATTTGATGCAACGGGATAAGTAGCGAGGCAAACCGATTGACCCTCAACAAGCGGATAGCCATCTATCCGGGCACTTTCGATCCGATGACCCGGGGTCACGAGGATTTGGCGCGCCGGGCAGCAGGTATTTTCGATCACGTCATCGTGGCGATTGCCGAAAGCCGGTCGAAACGGCCGTTCTTTGAATTTGGCGAGCGCATCGAAATTGCCAGGGAAGTTATGGCGCCGTACCCTAATGTCGAGATCTGTGGTTTCGATGGGCTGCTGATGGATTTTCTGCATGCCAGAGGGGCAAAAATTATCCTGCGTGGTTTGCGGGCGGCGTCCGATTTTGAGTATGAATTTCAGATGGCCGGAATGAACAGGAATCTTTATCCCGATGTAGAGACGGTGTTTCTGACGCCGGGCGAACAGTACATGTTTATCTCGGCGACGATGGTTCGCGAGATTGCCATTCTTGGTGGCGATGTCGGCAAGTTTATCCAGCCGGCGATCTGCGAGCGGCTTGCCAAGAGAATATCCGAAAAATTTCAATGACCTGAAGGAATAGCTACCATGGCTTTGACAATTACCGACGAATGCATCAACTGCGATGTATGCGAACCCGAATGCCCGAATGAAGCGATATTTCAGGGCGAGGAGATTTACGAGATCGAACCCGGAAAATGCACGGAGTGCGTCGGCCATTACGACACGCCGCAGTGCGTCGAAGTCTGTCCGGTGGACTGCATCCCGAAAGACCCCAACCACGCGGAAACCAACGACCAGTTGTGGGCCAAGTACGAGAAACTGACGGGAAACAAGCGCCCGGCCTAAGCGGTACTTTTTTCCTGAAAAGCGCCGCCGTCAGGCGGCGCTACGCATTTCGGCGGCCTCAAATCCATCTAACGTTCTGACAACGCTGTGCAGAATGTTGTGCACGTCGTCGCCGATTTCCTCCAGCGACGCTATTTGTCGCGCTAGGCTCTCCTCGACATGCGCCAGCTCGCCGATGCGGTCTTCCAGAGTGTCCGTCGCCTGGTGGATGCGCTTGATGCTTTCCAGCCGACGCTTGAGCTGGACTTGATGCTCGCGAACCTGCGTTTCCAGCGGCGCCATGATCGCTTTTAACCAAGATTCGGCGTCCCGGTTCGCCCTTTCGAAAGCGGCACGCACCTGAACCGCGACTTCCTCGAAAAACTTTTGCGTCACATTGTTTTTCTTGTGTCGGAGCAACTGGAACATGGTGTTCAAATTGGTGTCGCACCATTGCTCCAGACGGTTGATTTCCTTCTCGTAAGGCGCCAGCGAAAAACCGGTCGGTTTGCCGAGCTGGAGGCCGTGTTCGACGGAAAATTTCTTGTAGATGGCCTCCATCATCGTCATGATTTCTCCGATCTCGGCATTCGATTTGCCGAGGTTTGCGCGAGCCAGCGCGAAAAATTTCTTCATCGCTTCCGAAAGCGAACGCGAAAACGTGGCGTCGATCATCGATTGCCGCGTCGTATGGGTCAGCGAGCGCAGGGAATCGAGGCCGAGATGCCCGAACAGCTTGTTGGTCAACTGAGAAAAGATGCTGCGCACCGCGTAGTAACGCTGCAAGCCGGCCTCGAATTCTTCCTTCTCGACCCGCACCTTGCCCATCATATATTCGACGACGCCCTTGTTCTTGCCGCGCAGATCGTTCAGCTCGGAGATCTGTTCGCGCAGGCCGACCAGGCGCGATTCGAGCAGGCTGCGCGTACGCCCGTAGAGATCGGAAAATTCGGTCTCGGTGTTGTCGCGCACGATTTCCTGTTTGGCCGGGATCAGCTCCTCGGACAGCGCGTATTCGAGTTCGGGCAAACGGCTGCGCCGCAGCAACGGCGCGTCGTTGTTGATCTTGGCGACCAAAGCCTTTTGCGCCGATACCGGGAATATCTGGCTGGATGGCAGATCCAGCGTCCACGCGCAAGAGTTGGTCTGCCGGGTAATCTCGGCGTCGATTTCTTCCTGTGTCTTCAGATCGTCCCACAGACCGTCGATCTTGTTGAGAACGACAATACGCCCTTTTTTGCGGCCACCCGGTGTTCCGATATGTTCGCGCCAGATCGCCATGTCCGACTGCGTGACGCCGGTATCGGCGGCCAGCACAAAGAAAACCGCGTGCGCATTGGGAAGCAGCGACAGGGTCAGCTCGGGTTCGGCGCCAATCGCATTCAAACCGGGCGTATCGAGGATCACCAGCCCCTGCTGCAACAGCGGGTGGGGAAAGTTGATGACGGCGTGTCGCCAGCGCGGAATTTCGATCAGGCCGTCTTCCGCGACGCGAAACGTCGCGGAATCCTCCGCTTCCGCCGCAAAACCGAGCCTCTCCGCCGTATCCCGGTCGACGCGGATCACCTCGCTCACATGATGCAAGGCTTCCTGCATCGATTCGGCGGAGTCGGTGGCGAGCGGAACGACATCCCACTCGTCGACAAACCGTTTGTACTCGCTGATACTGGTATGCGACTCGCGGGTTTCGATGGGCAGCAACTCGATTGACGGCGGCCTGTCCTGATCGAACATCAGTTCGGTCGGGCACATGGTGGTACGGCCCGCCGCCGAAGGCAGCATGCGGCTGCCGTAGTCGGCGAAAAAGATGGCGTTAATCAGCTCCGACTTGCCGCGCGAAAATTCGGCGACAAAAGCGACGTTCAGGCGATCCTCGCGCAGTTTTTCAAGTACATGAGCTAGCCGCGTGTCGGTTTGCGCGTCTCCCAATTCGTTTTCGTTCAGCCAGGCCTGGAAGTTTTGGAGGCCTTTGGCCAACTGGGTTCGCCAGTCGCTGTAGGCGGCAAAGTGTTGGGCAAGTGTCATGGCTGAGTCCTGGTTCCAACGGGTCGAATATCCGAATGCGGTTGACTTTATCACAACGATAAATCCGTGGAACGGATCGACAAGCGAGAAAAAATGGCGGGCGACAAAACAGGACGACAAAAAATACTTGAGGTTCCGGTCGACTTTAGGCTAAAATGACCGGCTTTCTCCCCAAGATCAATTGGAGCAACAATCATGGCGCGTGTCTGCCAAGTAACGGGTAAGGGTCCGATGGTTGGGAACAATGTTTCCCATGCCAACAATAGAACGAAGCGTCGCTTCCTGCCGAATTTGCAGTATCGCCGTTTCTGGGTTGAGAGCGAAAACCACTGGGTGCGTCTGCGCGTATCCAACGCCGGTCTGCGCGTCATCGACAAAAATGGCATCGACGTCGTGCTCGCCGATTTGCGCGCACGCGGCGAGATCTGATAAGGAGCGACAGCCATGCGTGAAAAGATCAAGCTTGAGTCGACCGCCGGTACGGGGCACTTCTATACCACCACCAAGAACAAGAAAACAATGCCCGAAAAAATGGAGATCAAGAAGTACGATCCCAAGGCTCGCAAGCATGTAGCTTACAAGGAAATGAAACTGAAGTAGATCGTCGCCCCAGTTTCTGGAAAAAATTCCCCGCCAACCGTGCGGGGTTTTTTTTGCCTATATTTTTGTCGCCATTCTTCAAAACGGCAAAAAAATGGCTCCGCGTAGCGGAGCCATTTCCGGCGATCAAACGACCCGAACCGATCAGGTCGACATTTCGGTCAGGATGTTTTTCAACCAGCTCTCGGCATAGATGGCTTCGAGCTCGGACAGGTCGGGCGATACGCCGCCCGAGTTCGGAACGGCGATGATGGCGCCACCCTTGACGGTGTATACCCCTGCCACGCTGATCGCTTCCTTGGCGGAAATATAGCTGAAGCAGGTGTTGATACCGGAAAGTTCGGTGGTTTCCTTGCCGTTCATCATCGCCACCACGTTGGTCGCGCACACCTTGGCTTCCGAGTTGGCGGAGTAGCCCGATTTCGGCATCGCGCCGGCAATACAGGCGTCGCCGATGACATGGATGTTTTTGTGCAGCTTGGACTCGAAGGTCGTCGCGTCGACCGGGCACCATGCCTTGTCCGGGCCGATAAGACCGGCCACTTGGGCGATCTTGCCGGCGCGTTGAGGCGGAATCACGTTGACCACGTCACCCTTGATTTCCTCGATGCCCTCGACGAATACCGAGCGATTCTTCTCGTTGACCGCAGTGACCTTCTGCGCTTTGCGGTAATCGATGATCGACGCGTAATGCTTTGCCCACCCTTTGCGGAACAGCCCAGGTTTGGACGCGATGTCCGGGTTGGCGTCGAGCACCACGATCTTCGATTTCGGCTTGTGCTCCTTCAAATACATCGCGATCATGCTCGTCCGCTCGTAAGGTCCGGGCGGGCAGCGGAACGGCGATACGGGGACTGTCAGAACGACCGTTCCGCCGTTCGGCATGGCTTCGAGCTGCTTTCTCAGAAGCAGCGTCTGGGGGCCGGCTTTCCATGCGTGCGGCATTATTTCCGGCGTTGTCGCCAAGTTGTAGCCTTCCAGTTCTTCGGCACGGAAATCTACGCCCGGAGAAACTACCAGACGGTCGTAGTCGATAGTGCCGGTGGATACCGTCACCGTCTTCTTGACCGGGTCTACCGCAGTTACGGTGTCATGCACCATCTTGATGCCGTGGTTGGCGGCCAGTTTGTCGTAGCCGATCGTCAGCGACGACAAATCCTTGAGGAGGCCACCAATGTACAGGTTGCTGAACGGACAGGAAACAAACTGTTTGTTCGGCTCGATCAGTACGACTTCAATCGAGGAATCCAGCATACGGATGTACTTTGCGGCAACCGTTCCGCCGTAGCCGCCGCCGACCACTACCACGCGACGGCCGCCGCTCTTGGACATCGCTTCGCCAACGGCCGCCGTTTGCTGCGTCGCGCAACCCGCCAAGGAAACGCCGGCGCCGGCGCCCATCAGTTTCAGAAAATCTCTGCGATCCAGTGTCATGTCGATGTCTCCCTTATTTCACGCTGGCGTAGTAGTGCAAGAGGGCGTCAAGATCGGCCTTCGACAGCGGCTTGACTTTTTCGGCCATTTTTTCCGGCATCTTGCGCTGATCGGTCAGATACTGATTCATCTGGATCTGCAAATAAGGCAGCCACTGGCTGGCCATCGCGGGCGTATCGTCTTTCCCTTCCCGCCCTTCCTCGAGGTGGCAGCGCGAGCAGTTGGCTTCCTGCAGGCTGGCGCCCTTGGCAACCTTGACCGGGTCGAGCGTCTGATTCGTCGCATGGATTTTCTTTTTCGAGAAAAACTCTCCCATCGCGACGATTTGCGCGTCGGAATAGCCCTTCGCCAATCGTCCCATGATCGTGGACTTGCGCTCGCCGCTCTTGTATTTCTTCATCGCATCGACGATGGCTTCCTTCGACTGTCCCGCCAGGCTGGGCATGGTCAAGCCCGCGCTACCGCCGTTCGTACCGTGGCAGCCCGCACAGGCGTTGGACAACATTTCCGCCGACGGGGGCGCCGCCAGAGCCGTCGTCGAAACTGCCAGAATTCCGGCAGCCAAAGCCCAACCCTTTCGTGTCTTTATCATTTTCGTCTCCTCTTGCAATTGGAAAAAACGTCCTTGGTACAACGCCAACATCTTGCTTCACTGCTTGACTACGTTGATATAGTTCTTTTCTGTCCCTGTTTTGTCCAAGCCGAACTGATAGCCCAGCGACACGTAGTGGAAACGTGCGTTCGTGAAATCTTCGTGGATGGCGAAACCGAAGTTGTAGACCTTGTCGGCGGTGATCGCGTGGTCGCCCTTCCCACCCCCGGCCAGGCTACGCTCGAAAGTCACAACCCATTTATTGCCTTCCTTCTTCCCTTCGGCCTTGACCAGACCCTTGCCACCTTCCATATGGCGGGCGTCCGTGACGTAGCCGTCTACCGGTTTTTCGCCCTTACCGCTGCGGAACTGGATCAGATCCATGAACTTGCCGCCGGCCAGATCGGCGCCGGTGATGTATTTGGTCTTTTTGTCGTCCTTGCCGTCCTTCATCGAACGCAGATCGTTGTGACAAGTGGCCCAGCAGCCGTTCAGGTTGGAACCGTCCACCGTGCCACCGCCGTCGAACATCATGGTCAGCTTGACTTCGTTCTTGTTATCCATCTTCTTGTCGCCGTTCTGTGGCGGTACCCACTCGAAACGGAAGTAGATCTTTTCGCCATCATGGGCGGCCTGGAAGGTCACCGGAATAGAGCCGACCTTGCCCTTCGGCGGTGTCGGTTCAAGCACCGTCTTGGAGCTGCCGACCGGCTGACCCTTGACGATCTTGTCGCCGATCTCGTGCGCGTCGCCTTCGTGGCACTTGGCGCAGGCGCGTTTTTTGTCGACGATATCGGGTACTGCCGAATGATCCGCCTTGTTCATCACCCACTCAAGGCCGGACTGCCCCGGAAAAAACAAAGTCATCTTGCGGGTTGGAGCCTTGCTCCAATCCGGCGCTGCAGCTAGCGCGCCACCGGCAACAAATATTCCCAATACCGCCAAAGTCATTTTTTTCATCTACACATCCTCGCCTTTTTTAAGCTCATGATCGAGCGACAAACAGTTCCAAATGTATACGTAGCGCGCCCGTTCGCCAAGCGGAATCAAACCCGTCTGCGCGGGTCAGCCTTCCTTCTTGGCCGCCTCTTCTTTTTCAAGCAGTTGGTGTACCGGCTTGTGGGCAATGCCTTTGTGGCAATCGATACAGGTCTTGCCGTCCTCGATCGCGCCTTCGTGCTTGACCACCGATCGATCCTTTTGCTTCTCCGTATCCATTGTCTTGAAGTCGTGACAGTTCCGGCACTCCTTGGAATCCGCCGCCTTCATCTTCTCCCAGACACGTTTGGCCATCGTCAGGCGATGTTCCTCGAATTTCTCGGGCGTATTCACAACCCCGGTGATTTTCCCCATCACATCGCGGGCGGCCATCACCTTCATCGTCGCCTTGCGGGCGTAATCGACCGGGTTTTTGCTGCTCGCCACATGGCAATCGGCGCAGGCCACCGTCGTTCCGCTGCGATTTTTGTAATGGACGGTCTTTTTCAGCTCTTCGGCCGGAATACTCATCTCGTGGCAGGAAAGGCAAAATTCGGTGCGGTTAGTCCACTCCATACCTATATTGAGGAGACCCCAGATACAGATTCCGCCGATCGTGCCAATCACGATCACCTGCAGCATGGAACAGTTCGGTGGATTTAACAGTCGCTTGAAAAATCCGGGCTTGCATACGGTTTGTTGAGGTATATCTGCCATGTTTCAAAATCCGTAAATTGCCGCGTAACATCGGGCAAGATGTACGCGTGATTTCGAGTCAATGGAAATAGACTTGGCGGACGAACACTTCAACGTATAGTCGAAGCGAACCCATCACTGCCCTATTTATCTCCCCCAGTGCGAAACGCATTCACTATGTTGTTGTTTTCCGCATTATTGCAGTCCGTATCACCTTGGGCATTACCTCTAAGGGGGTATGCGATATACCCAACCGGAGGGGGTTGTTCTGTCTTCTCGCTGAATATACATTTCAACAGATCCGATATTCGATGATGAGAAGGCTTTTTCCGACATCCGTGCAGCGACTCTGTCGACTGATTCGGTGGGTCGACAAAAGGAGCCGAGATGCCAATATCCCAAAGGAGAAACTGAAGATGAACGAGCAAAGACGCAATACGCTGAAGAGCGGGGGTGGTTTGGGGGTTCTGGGGCTATTTGTTGCCGCTGGCCTCATCAAGCCGGAGGCGGCGCTGGCCGCTTGGGACAAGAAGGTGTTCGACGCCAAGACGATGGACGACGCCTACGGCGCCATCGGATCGGGCAAACCGGTCGCCAGCAAGGAAATCGCGATCACCGCACCCGACATTGCGGAAAACGGCGCAGTCGTACCGGTATCGGTCGTCTCCCGGCTGGCCAAGACGGAACGTATCTACATCATGATCGAGAAAAACCCGAGCATGGTTGCCGCCAATTTCACGATCCCGGAAGGTACCGAAGCGGAAGTGACGACCCGCGTGAAGATGGGGCAAACGTCCAATCTGCACGCCCTGGTCAAGGCAGACGGCAAGTACTACTTCGCCACCAAGGAAGTCAAAGTCACCCTCGGCGGCTGCGGCGGCTAACGGACAAGCGACAATTTAGAAATCAGGAGCAAGCGACATGGCAGACCCGATGAAGATACGCGCCACCAGCAAGGATGGCGTAACAGAAGTTAAAGTGCTGATGAGCCACGAAATGGAAACCGGCCAGCGCAAGGATGCGGCCGGCGCCGTCGTTCCCGCCTGGTTCATCACCGACGTGACCGCGCAGCACAATGGAAAGACGGTGATGCAGGCCGAATTTGGCACCTCGGTCGCCAAGAACCCCTACCTCTCCTTCAAGTTCAAGGGCGGCGCAAAGGGCGACAAGATCGTCGTCAGCTGGGTCGACAATAAGGGCGACAAGCGTACCGATGAAGGCGCCATCGCCTGAATAGTTGCGGGCGCTAAACAAGCACAAACGGAGCCGGCAACGGCTCCGTTTTTTTTTGCGCAGTTCGCCCGCGATGGAATAAATCGCCAGCCTGTTCCGTCTCCCTACCATTGACCGACAAACAAGGCGGCTGCAACGTGAATCTACTAGGTTTTATCAGTCGCCCCCAGCGCTTCGAAGAACGGCTTGGCGAGAGTCGGCCCCGGCTGTGGCGGCTCGCCTATTCCTGGAGCCATAACCGCGCCTTGAGCGACGATCTGGTTCAGGACACGCTGGCCAAAGCGCTCGTCAAACACAAGCAGCTACGCGAACCGGAGCTGCTGAACGGCTGGCTGTGCAGCATCATGGCCAACTGCTGGCACGACCATCTGCGCCAACATCGGGACACGACGGACATCGACGATGTTCCGGATCTTCAACTCCCGGACGGCGCAACACCCGAAGACGGCTGCCAGCAGAATCAGACGATCCGCCGCGTTCGTCGGGCGGTCGGCGAACTGCCGGTCGGGCAGCGCGAGGTCATCACTTTGGTCGACCTGGAGGAATGTTCCTACGGTGAAGTCGCCGCCATTCTGGATATTCCCATCGGTACGGTGATGAGCCGCCTTTCCCGCGCGCGCTTTGCGCTGAAAGAAAAGCTGCGGGAACCGGAGCAAACAGCGGCGATCTGCAAGATGTCGAGGGTCAAATGATTCAGGAAATTTCCGATGAGGTGCTCGGCGCCTATATCGACGACGAGCTGGAACCGGACGAAAAAGCGCATCTTCTTGATCGCATCGCAGCCGACGCCGAGATCAGGTCGCGCGCCTGCGAATTGTGGCAGCTCAAACAGATGTTGCGCAGCGCCTACCGGCCGGTGCGGGACAAGTCCGCCAAACGGGGGATTTTCAAGGCTCCGTCGCGCCCTTTTCGCTGGCCGATGGGCATCGCCGCGTCTTTCCTGATAGTCGGTGGGGCGCTCTCCGGTTGGCTGGCGCGCGAAAGCCTCGAAGCGGACGGGCTGACGCCGCAGCAAATGGAGGCCATCCGCGCCGACGGCAGCCGGGTTGTTCTCCACCTGGTGTCGGACGAGCCGGAGCGCATGGAAGCGGCCTTGCGCATGGTAGACAAACTGGCATCGGCGAAGGACAAGTCCGGCCGCCCGATTCAGGTCGAGTTCATCGCCAACGGCCCCGGCGTACACCTGCTGCGCTCGGGGGGTTCTCCGTTCGCCGAGCGCGTCGTCGCGCAGCACAACGCGCACCCCAATCTCCAGATTCTCGCCTGCCGGCAAACGGTAGACCGGCTCCGCGAGCGCGGGGTGGCGGTCAATCTGCTGCCGGTCGTGCGCGAGGCGCCTTCGGCCGAGTATCTGCTTGCCGCCAGACTCAGCCAAGGATGGCGGTATGTGCAAGCGTGACGGTCTGTTCGACCAACCGGTATATCCTGGGAGAGGCTGAAGATGAGCATGAGTCGCCGCGAGTTCCTGCAAGTGCTAGCCACCGCATCGGCGGGCGGATTTTCGCTGCACAGCGATTTCGCCCAAGCCGGAGCCGCCGCCGAGAAAATGTACGAGATGCCGAAGTTCGGCAATGTCAGCCTGATGCACATTACCGACTGTCACGCGCAGTTGCTGCCGATCTACTTCCGCGAACCCGATGTCAACCTGGGGCTTGGCGGTATGCGGGGGCAAGTCCCGCATCTGGTGGGCGAGCGTCTGCTCAACCATTTCGGCGTCAAGCCGAACACGCCAGAAGCGCATGCTTTCACCTTTCTCGATTTCGAGAAAGCGGCGCGCACTTACGGCAAAGTCGGCGGCTTTGCACACCTCGCCACGCTGGTCAAAAAAGTCAGGTCGGCGCGGCCGGGCGCCTTGCTGCTCGATGGCGGCGATACCTGGCAGGGTTCCGCCACCGCGTTGTGGAGCAACGGGCAGGATATGGTCGACGCGTGCAAACTGCTCGGCGTCGACCTGATGACCCTGCACTGGGAAAGTACCTACGGCATGGCGCGCGTGAAGGAAATCGAGGAAAAGGACTTTGTCGGCAAGATCGACATCATCGCCCAGAACGTGAAGACCGCCGACTTCGGCGACCCGGTCTTTAAGCCCTATGTCATCAGAAACGTCAACGGTGTAGCGGTCGCCGTCGTCGGACAGGCTTTCCCTTACACCCCGATCGCCAACCCGCGCTGGCAGGTGGCCGACTGGAACTTCGGCATCCAGGACGAAAACATGCAGAAGATGGTCGACGAAGCGCGCGGCAAGGGGGCGCAGGTCGTCGTTCTGCTCTCGCACAACGGCATGGATGTCGATCTCAAAATGGCGTCGCGCGTGCGCGGTATCGATGTCATTTTCGGCGGCCATACGCACGACGGGGTACCGCAACCGGTGACCGTCAAAAATGGCGGCGGGCAGACGCTGGTAACGAACGCCGGGTCGAACGGCAAGTACCTCGGCGTGATCGATCTGGACGTGAAGGGCGGCAAGGTCGCCGGCTTCCGTTACAAATTGATGCCCGTCTTCGCCAACCTGTTGCCGGCGGACAAGGAGATGGCGGCGCTGATCGAGAGCGTGCGTGCGCCTTATGCCGGCAAGCTTTCCGAAAAACTGGCCGTTACCGAAGGCGTGCTCTATCGGAGGGGCAACTTCAACGGCACCTTCGATCAGTTGATCCTCGACGCGCTGCTCGCCGAGAAGAACGCCGAAATTGCTTTTTCGCCAGGTTTCCGCTGGGGCACGTCGTTGCTGCCCGGGGACGCCATCACCTTCGAGCATGTGATGGATCAGACGGCGATCACCTACCCGTGGACGACGGTTAGCAACCTGAGCGGTGAAATGATCAAAACCATACTGGAAGATGTCTGCGACAACCTCTTCAACGCCGACCCCTACTACCAGCAGGGCGGCGACATGGTGCGCGTCGGCGGTTTGCAATACAGTTGCGATCCGGCGGCAAAGAGCGGCAGCCGTATTCAGGACATGATGCTGGGCGGCAAGCCGCTCGATGCCTCCCGTGTTTACAAAGTTGCCGGCTGGGCGCCGGTATCCGAGGAAGCCAAGACTGCGGGCGGCGAGCCGGTCTGGGATCTCGTTTCGCGTTACATCCGCAACCAGAAAGTCATCAAACCGCGTACGCTGAACCTGCCCAAATTGAAAGGCGTGGCGGGTAACCCCGGAATGGCGTGAGCGCGCACTGAACTTTGCGGGCGAAAAGAGGACATATACGGGTGTTCCAAGAGGGGGAGCAGCCTTGCTGCTTAATGCACCTAAATTGAGGGGGAAGACGAAATGATAGACATCAAGTATCCGATCGCGCTGGGCGTGACGGCAGCCTTGCTGGTGATGCCGCCCGCCGTAACGGCGGGCACCAAGCGTGCAGCCGTCAAGGCTCCGACGACGAAGGCAAAGCCCGCACCCGCTGCCGCAGCTGTCGAGAAGGATGCCGCCACGCTGGATTTTGAAAAGCATCGCGCCGAGATGGAAGACGCCAGTCCGGCCGAGCTTTTCGAGGCCAAGGGCGAAGATCTCTGGAAATCGAAACGCGGTCTGAAAAACGTTTCCCTTGCCGAGAGTTGCGATCTCGGTTCTGGCATCGGTGTTGTCGGGGGCGCCTACGTCGGGATGCCCCGCTACTTCGCCGACGCCGATGCGGTGATGGACGCCGAGCGGCGCATCGTCTGGTGCATGGTCGAAAAGCAGGGGTTCAATTTCGCCGAAATCGCCAAAAAGCCCTTTGCCAGCGGCAACAGTGCCCCGGATCAAACCAGCATCGTCACCTACGTCGCCGCGCAGTCGCGCAACATGAAAATCGCCGTTCCGCTGAACGACCCCAGGGTGCGCGATGTGTTCGAGACCGGCAAGGAAGTCGCCGCCTATCGCGCCGGTCCCTACGATTTTTCCTGCAACACCTGCCACGGCTCGGACGGCAAGCGCATCCGCATGCAGAACCTGCCCAACCTGAGCAAGCCGGAAGGCGCCATCATCGGCGTACAGGGGTGGCCCGGCTACCGGATGACGGGCGGGCTGATGCTGACCCACCAGTGGCGCATGAACGACTGTTTTCGCCAGCAGCGGTTTCCCGAACCGAAGTACGCGTCGGATGTCGTCACCGCGTTGCTGACCTACATGATCGGCACCGCCAACGGCCAACTCTACAAAGGGCCGGGGATCAAACGCTGAACGCCAAGGATTCGCAAAGGAGATACAGACATGAACAAGAAAACAATTTTTCTGGCTGCCCTGTCCACCGCGCTGGTGGCTACCACGCTGCCCGTACAGGCCGACGCGATTCACCGGAGCAAGGCCAACGCGCTCTTCAAAACCGATTTCCAGCCGCGCGGCCAAGCGTCGCTCGACCGGCTCGACGAAGACGGCGTTCAGGCTATCTGCAACCGCACCGGCAACAGCCCTCCCGAGAACATCGCCAAGCGGCTCGAAGCCGACCAGTTGGCGCGCGTCAAATATCCGGCCGACGGCAAACTGATGGGCAACTGGAAGGAAGGCGAGGCGCTCGCGCAAAGCGGGCGGGGGTTCACCTGGACGGACAATCCCGGACTGCCGGTCGGCGGCAACTGCTACAACTGCCACCAGATCGGCCCGAAAGAGATTTCCTTCGGCACGGTCGGCCCTAGCCTCTTTCATTTTGGCAGGTTGCGGGGTCATGGCGCAGACATGCAAAAATACGCCTACAGCAAGATCTACAACGCGAAGGGCCACAATCTGTGTTCCGAGATGCCGCGCTTCGGGCACGTCGGGGCTTTGAACGAAGAACAGATCAAGCACTTGGTGGCGTTATTGCTAGACCCCGAATCGCCGGTCAACAAATAGCGGACTTGCGCCGCCGATTGCTCGCCGAATTGTAGGAATGGCAGGAGTGAGCTGGTCTGCGATGGGTGCAGAAGATCGCGGGCAAGGCTCGCTCCTTGTAAGTTATGCAGTCAGGCACAACCGACAGCGAACCCATGTACCGCTTTGTTTCTGGTTTTCTTCGCCCAGCACCGTCCTTTTCGGTTTCGAGCTGCTGCAACCGGTGCAACGGCATCTAGTGCTTAGTTGCAAAAGAACTTAAAGGTGTATTTCCATTAAAAATCAATAGCTAATCGCTAGAAATAGAATCGCTTACTTATGCAATTAAGCACTAGTGTCGCCATGGACGACTTCGGTGGCGAAACTCCGTGTTCTCGTCCTGTTCGTGACGCGGTTCGACGTCAACACTCTGTCGCCTGGCAAAGCGCTCTGGAATCCGGCCGCCGGTCTCGTTGTTTCGATAGAGCCGGGTTGCAACGGAATCGGAGCGCGCATCCTTCTCTTGGCGGTCATCGGCGGATAATTCCGGCAACGGGTAGTTCGGCGTATCACGGGAAGGTGTGGTAGATGTCCCGGCGGCTGATAGAATATAAGAAAATTCGCAATTTCCACACAGGGGACAAAAATGACTCAGGACGAACTGAAACAGGCGGTTGCACGCGCCGCGCTCGATTACGTGGTCGAAGGCAAAATCGTCGGCGTCGGCACCGGTTCCACGGCCAACTGTTTTATCGACGCACTGGCCGAAATCAAGGATCGCATCGCGGGTGCGGTCGCCAGTTCGGAGGCGACGCGCAAGCGCCTCGAAGGTCACGGCATCAGAGTTTTTGACCTCAACGACGTGACCGAACTCCCGGTCTACATCGACGGCGCCGACGAAATCAACGCCAGGATGCACATGATTAAAGGCGGCGGCGGCGCGCTGACGCGCGAGAAAATCGTTGCGGCGGTGGCCGAAAAGTTCGTTTGCATTGCCGACGGATCCAAGCTGGTGCCGGTGCTCGGCAAATTCCCGCTGCCGGTCGAGGCGATCCCGATGGCGCGCGCCCAGATCATGCGGGAGCTGGCGTCGCTGGGCGGTACGCCGGTTGTGCGCGACGGCTTCGTCACCGACAACGGCAACCTGATTATCGATCTGAAAGGGCTGGAAATCGCCGATCCGGCCGCGCTGGAAACTCGCCTCAACCAGATCGTCGGCGTGGTCACCAACGGCATTTTCGCCTGCCGTCCGGCCGATGTTTGCCTGCTCGGCACCGGCGAAGGCGTGAAGATTCTGACCGCATCCTGATTTCCCGGCTCCTTGTCCGGCGTCACTTGCCCGGCGGAACGTACCCCTGTACCTGGTCGGCACCGGAGCCGAAGAAGTGTTTTTCGATCTGCTCGGCCAGATACTTGCGATGCCCCGCATCGGCGAGATTGAGGCGGTTTTCATTGATAATCATCGTCTGCATGCGTATCCACTGCTGCCAGGCTTCTTTCGACACACCTTCATAGATGCGCTTGCCCAGCTCGCCCGGGTAGGGAGGAAAGTCGAGTGCTTCGGCCTCGCGACCTAGCTTGATGCAGTTAACCGTTCTTGCCATGAAATTAGCTCCGTAGTCCTTAGAGTGCTGCGAAAATTCGCCGTAATTATAACGCGCCCGCTCGTCGCCCACGGGCGTGCGGCGAAACGCTATAGCGTCACTCCGGGGTCGCCCGATTCCGTCGGTCGCGGGTTCGGTCTTCGACGCCGTCCATGATTTGGCCGATGTGTTCGGCGATTTCAGCCGGCGGCGTGGCGTAAGCAAATTTTCTGATATAGCGGCCGTCCGGGCCAAGCAGATACATTCCTGCAGAATGATCGATCGCATACTGGTCTGCCGGAGCGCCCGGTTCCCTTGCTTTTTCGTAGCGTACTTTGAAGTTGTCCGCCGCACGCCGCACCAGCGCGGGCGAGCCGGTCAGGCCAAGTATGCGCGGGTGGAAGAACGCGGTGTAGGTGCGCAGGTTAGCAGGCGTATCGCGCTCGGGGTCGACGGTGACAAACAGCGGTTGCAGGCGCTGGGATTGCTCCCCCAGCTTCTCGATGATGACCGACATTTCGGCAAGCGTGGTCGGGCAAATATCGGGGCAAAAGGTGTAACCGAAGGCAATTAACTGGAAGTAGCCCGGGAAATCTTCATGGGTTACCGCGCGCCCGTTGGCATCCATAAGCAGGTAGCGGGCGACGATCTTGCTGGATTCGCCGGATTCGCTGGTAGAGGCTTGTTTTCTCGCGGTATCGGCGGGAAAGGCGGGAAGGTGATGCGCCACCAGTGCCGCCAGCAATGCGAAGCGTAGGAGCTTCATTCGGGGATCTGCGCAGCCCGGCTACAGCGTCGGGGGGAGTGTGGCCTGCAAGCGGGCGGCGAGTTCGGAAAGCCGGCGGTCGAATTCTTTCGGGGATGGGCAATGATCAAGGGCTTTGCCCTGTTCCAAAAAGGATGCGTTGGTTGCCTCCTCGAAGACTTCCCCGTAACGGCGGGTTTTGGGCGCGTGCTTGACCATCAGAGCCTTTGCCCTTCCCGAAAACACCCTCTGTGTGCACGCCAAAGCCTGGCCGTTGAGCTGGCCGAGGTTTTGCAATGCGGCCATGCCGGCATTTGGCGCCTCGGCGAAAACCGTTAGGGAGGCGAACGTCAACGAGACGAAAAATGGGAGAAATTTCATGGGGGTGCTCCGTTGAGAACCGCTATTTTAGCGAGTCTTCGATTGTAGGCATTCTGCGGCAACATCCTTTGACGTATCTCACAAAATAGACAATGGGTTGTCGATGCTTCGGGGGGGCTGAATCCAACTAAAAGTTCTGTGTGAGCGAGCGAACTTCTGTTAAAATACCGCCCGTTCCTGAGATGGCTTGACAAATCGCTTGCGATGCGTCAGACTCGTCGGTTCTGAGTTGGAGGGATACCCAAGCGGTCAACGGGATCAGACTGTAAATCTGACGGCTCTGCCTTCGAAGGTTCGAATCCTTCTCCCTCCACCAAGTATTTTGCTGTAGTCGGCAGTTTGTTGGCCGAGTTGTTGGCCGCATTGCGGGTAAATGGTTTTGCGGGTGTAGCTCAATGGTAGAGCTGAAGCCTTCCAAGCTTAAGACGAGGGTTCGATTCCCTTCACCCGCTCCACGCTGCCGCCGAAGAAATAGTTTCAGGTTGCAAATACGGCGCCCATGTAGCTCAGTGGTAGAGCACTCCCTTGGTAAGGGAGAGGCCGGCAGTTCAATCCTGCCCATGGGCACCACGATTTCGCCCCGAAGGTTATCTAACTTCTAACGTTTTGAGGTACTGGCAATGGCTAAGACAAAATTCGAACGGACGAAGCCGCACGTAAACGTCGGCACGATTGGGCACGTTGACCACGGGAAGACCACGTTGACGGCGGCGATCACCACGATCCTGTTGGCGAAGTTCGGCGTCGAGGTCAAAGCCTACGACCAGATCGACGCGGCGCCGGAGGAAAAGGCGCGCGGCATCACGATCAACACCGCGCACGTCGAATACGAGACCGCC
>JACQYA010000173.1 GCA_016208425.1 Betaproteobacteria bacterium | reverse complement strand
CACCCCACCATCGGAATGCCTGATAAACTCGCAGGCCCGGCAAACGTGCTTGCTGCCAAGTTCCGACACCCCACCATCGGAATGCCTGATAAACTGATACAGCGCCTGTCGATCGCTTCGATCATGTTCCGACACCCCACCATCGGAATGCCTGATAAACTCCATAATCATTCGGCCCGCGTGGCTGGCGTGTTCCGACACCCCACCATCGGAATGCCTGATAAACTCGCATCACTTGCGTGGTCGACGGGCTGTGCGTTCCGACACCCCACCATCGGAATGCCTGATAAACTGCTGTTACAGCCTGATCGATCTTGGCACGCGTTCCGACACCCCACCATCGGAATGCCTGATAAACTAGACGGCGAATACTTTCTCGCCGTCTGGCAGTTCCGACACCCCACCATCGGAATGCCTGATAAACTTTTGGGCGGCGGCGGCGGCGGCTGTAATCCGTTCCGACACCCCACCATCGGAATGCCTGATAAACTCTATCGTGCGCAATTGGTTGTTTTGATTGTGAAGTTAGTTTAGAAAAGCTCAACCTGCTCCGGCTGGTTGGGCTTTTTTCTTGTGGGCTTCGGGCCGAAAAACTCACGGGTCATCGCGTACTGTTTGTCGGTTACCAGAAAAAATGCTACTTGTGCGCCGGCTGGAATTCCCGAGCGGATACGTTGAATGGTTGCTTCTGCTATGGCCATCGTTGGGAAGTGCCGCACATACAGTGAATATTGCAACTGAAAAAAATTCTCTTGCAGCAAGCTTTTTCGGAACAGCGTGTAATCACGCCGTTCTTCGCGTTCTGTCATCGGGCAGTCATAGACCGCGATGACCCACATCACACGCCACCCGTTGACGCCCATCTCTCATCATCGGTACTGATCAAGCCTTCTGGGAGCACCAGTTTCATGCTTTTGCCATCAAGGATGCGTACATAACTTGCGATGCTTGCATCTATCGCTGCATGAAGCCGCATGTCTTGCCCGGCCATCCGCACGGGACGTTCAACAAAGCCGAGCAGGTAACGTTTGGCATGGCTGTCAAACTCAGGAGATGCGCTCCAAGTGTCTGCATCTTGTGCCAGATGCACATCGACCAAGAAGCGGTAGGGTTCGATAAAGTCATCGGCCAGATTGAATGCGTTGCCCGCATTGCAATGACCTATACCCAACGTGCCGTTCAGCCCGGCCGCCACCAATGACCTTGCAATCATGGCGCGCAATACGGCGTAGCCATAGTTCAGGCGAATGTTCAGCGGGTCTTCCGCACCCTCCTTGCTGCGCCTGAAGGTTTCCGGAAATAAGTTTGTCCAATAGTGGCGTGCTCCCTGACCTTCTGCGTTACTTCGGTCGCCGTGCCCCACTTGCGTTGCGAGGCGCTCCAGCCGTAATGCGCCGTTGCGTTTCAGAGTGCGTAAGGATGCCGCTTGTGTGGCGAGCTTTGCCGTGATGAGTTGCTGCCAGACTTCGCCGCGCTTTTCGCTGGCATCCAGTGCAATCTGTTGGCGCAATCTGCCTGCATCCAGCCCTGTCGCGGCGAATGGTATTTGCAGGGCGCAAGGCATGTGCCGTGCATCCGTAACCAGCACTGCTGCACCCGCTTCGGCAAGAGCGCGCAGCACTGCAACGGAGAGCGTTGCGGTGTGGTGTTCCAGGCAAAGTACCGCCACATCCTTGGGTGCAATAAAGGCGTGATCGAAACCGTAGCGCTCGATTTTTAGTCGCCCCGTGTCTATGCGTAGCTTGGCGGGATTGCTGATTATGAGGACCCGTTGTTCGGACACGGTGCTTATCCATTGATTATCGATAAGCGTTTTGCGGCGGGCGAGAATGAAATGGTGCCACCTACTTTGCTGCCAGCAGGAGCTTTCTCATTGGCTTCTTTGAATGATCGTGGTTCCCATATCGGCAAGATCGCAATTATTCCTGCAGCCTTAAATAAGCATACTCGGTACAGCAGGCCATCCTTGCTGTCTTTGACAACATCTCCCTTGTAGATGCGCAGCACGCCTTGCTTTTCGGGGCGTTTTTTGTCCCGCATTGCATCCCTAATTTTGGCAAGCCGTGGTTCTTGCGAGCTATCAGTAGCGAGCTCCAAGTAGGCGTAGCCGCCATTAACCAGATATTTCCGGTGTTCCCCTTGTCGGCTGGTATGTCCTATGGGCTGGGCTTCTTCAGCATAACCTTCGAAGCAACGCACCTTGTGGATGGGCTTGCCATAGAGCGGGTGCAGAATCGGCTTGGCAAGTGCGGCCCCGGCTTCCATGCCTTGTGATATGCGTGAATCAAAGGCATCAGAAACTATACGCCGTACATCATCGCTCACGATGTTAGCAATGGTTTTGCGTGCAGATCCCGCGCTGGTTTTGCCTTGGCTTTTGCCGAGATCGGCAATAGCTTGGCGCAAGGTCAAACGTAATCTGTTTTCGCCGTCGCGTTGTCCCACGCCATAGGCCGTTCCCTTAAACATTTCGGCATCCGGGTAACGATCTGGTTTGATGGCAATACGGCATTCACGCACAGCTGCCAACGCCTTATCCCGCACGTCAGGCAATGGCGGCTCAGGCACCCGTAGCCGTAACTGCGTTTCAAACTTCATGCGTTTTTCAAAGTTTTCCTGGCTCTCGCCTTCACGCCATTGCCGTTGTTCGGCAACGGTTTTGTAATCCTTTGCCATTTTCTGGAACAGTCCGCGCGAGGTGAGCGCCAGCGTGATGGCGTCAATCAGGTGATGGCGATGGTCAATCCGTTTATCTGGGCGGCGGTTGAAGTCGAAACCTGGGTTGGCATCTCGGTCGGTTTTGAGTACCGGATGGCCTTCGAGATATTTCTTGAGATTGGCAAAATCTTCCGGGGCAATTGATTTTCCCTCTTCATCCAGCACGGGCAGATTGTTCTCAACACGCACTTCTGGAATGACGGTTTCCAGTCCCCACTTGCGGCGAGTCATGGCAGTTAGTTCGCCACGCGAAACCGATACTTTGTTCGGACAAAGACATTCCAGCCATTGCAATGCTTCTTTAGCGATCCAGGATGTTTGGTGAAACTGACGCTCGGCGAATCCGTTAATGGATTCATCCGTCAGCACCTCACGCTCAAAATCCTGTAGGCGTAGCAGTTTAGCTTTGCGGAATTGTTTCTTCTTTTCAAAGCGCATGGCGGCAGCTTTGATGTGCGCCCAGCGCGGGGTGCCGCCCCAGGCTTCCCACGGCGTTCTGTCGCCCTTTTCTTGGTTGCATTGGAGATGTGCTATTACAATTTCCGAGCGCTTCATTCCGCTTTGGGTAAGTGATTTTGGAATGATGTGTTCATACTCCGTGATTGAACCGGCAAGGGCCTGTGCAAGGCTCAGGATATCGCCGCAGTATGGGCAATGTGAATCTTGCTCCTTCCATAAGAGGTAGCGGCGAATCCTGGATGGCGTGGGAGTTTGGTTGTGCGCGCGGATTTCCTTTTCAGCTTCGCGGCGAGCTTTCTGCTGCGCGTTGTTATCGCTCTCGCGTTCATTGCGCCGCGTGATGCCGAGGCTCATTTCCCGCGCAAGCTCCACCACGATTTCGGAAGGTGGTGCGCCAAGCTCATCAATCATCTTGTTCAGTGTCCAGCGGATTTGGCACAGAGCGCCATCCACTACGGCATTGCCCGTTGGGTTTGGTACGGGCAACTTATCCATGCGTTTGACTTCACGATTGAACGATTGCGGGTAGCACACGCGGATGGCGGCTTCCTCATCCATGCGCTTCATGTCGTCTCGCCAATCACCAGGCCAGCTCGGTTCTTCCAGCCAATCGGCCAGCTTGTTCAGTGCCTTGACGGAATAAGAGGCACGTCCGCCATCGAAATCCATCTTATTCAGGCGGTCGAATTTTTCGTGCTCTTTAATTTGGTTAACAAAGGCTATAAAGGATTCGCTGAATTTCCTTGATGTGCCATCACGTTTCACAAAACAGGTATGCCATTCGGGATCATCAAGTTGTTCCGGTGATCCGAGTTCAGCCAGAAAGTTGATGGCCGCAATCTGTGTTTTATCATCCAAAGCTCGGAAGGTGGCTTCCAGGTCAGTGGCACGATCCGGGTGATGTTTGGCGCTGTGCTTATCCAGTTTACGTAGTGCGGCAAGCGTGTTGTTGCCGAGCAGTTCTTCGCGGCTGGCGCGATCCAGATTCAATCTGGTTTGCGGCTTTGGACATCCAGCTTTTTCCAGCACTTCATAAATTTCCTCGAATTTCACCTTGTCTTTGGAGTCGAGTAAATTACGAATGGTTTTCTTTTGTGGTGGCGAGAGTGGTTCGGCGTGTTTTCCAGCCCCCCAGCGCAAATCCGCCAGCGTCTTCTCGATGCGGAAACGCTGGAATGCCATCTGCGCACGCGGGGCGCGTGGCAAGGTTGGTTCAAGTCCGCATTGGGCAACCAGATCGGCAGCTGATTTCAGCGGGCGTTGATAGAACAATGCCTCGTGGAATTGTTTGCGGATATTGCCATCATCGTTTTTAAGGATGTCGTGATGCTGGGCTTGGGTTCGCCAGATGATGTCAAACTCATGCTCCACCATCTTGCGCAGCGCGTAGAGATTTCTCGGCTTGTTGGCTTCTGCTTCGGACTTTTTGCCTTTCGGCTCTTCGCTGACTTCCTTAACCTTGAGCTTGGTGGGCAAGCCATTTTCCAGGCGATGCAACAGATATTGTCCAAGCGTGATCCCGGTGTCGTTCTTATCCTTGAAGATAATGCCGCGTTCTGTGGCAAGCGCTTTCATGGCGTGTTCGAGTTCGCTGGAACCTTCCGCTACTTCTCCTTTTTTCTTGGCTTTGAACTCGCCTTTGTAGCCGCGGCGTTTTGAGAGACGCAGAAAGATGCGTAATAGGTCGGCAAGTTCGATTCGTTCAGTGGCAGCTCTGGCGCGTAAGTAGGGCAGGGTGCTGCCATCATCGGGGGGTATTTCTTCACGCTTCAATCCCAATAAAGTCGAGAGATGGGCGATGCGACGCAAGCGGGAAGTACGCCGATCAATCTGGCGCCGCTGCATCCGCGCCCTGCGGCGACCGGCCTTCTTTGATGCCAGGCCGCCTTGGCCTTTTTCCAGAGGTTCATCAAAGATGCGAACCAGATGCCAAGTCAGGTCAATTGGCTCGTTAGCGTCGTTCAACTCAACAGCTGCCGCGCCCACCGATGCCGTCCCCACATCCAGACCCAAACGATACTTGGCCGCCATGGCTGCTTGCTCCCTTGTGATTTGTTCTGTATGATGGGCATCGTATCAGGTATTCCGATGGTGGGGACTGTCGGCAACAAGGGCTTAAATGCCCACCGATATAAACGGCGCACTTCGGTGCGCCGTTTTCTTTATGGTGCCTTACCTTGATGCCGGTCAATAACTGTCGAATTCAGGCGGTCGGGTCAAAGAGTGATCCCGGAAAACGACCCCTTGACATGGTAAGGAAATATCCTTACACTCCAAGCTATCTGTTCGAGGAGTGTTCCATGCCCCACATTCACGAAATTGCGACCGTTACCTCAAAAGGCCAGATCACCTTGCCCAAGCCTATCCGCCAGGCTTTGGGGATTGCGGTCGGCGGCAAGGTGGCTTTCGACCTTCGCGGTTCCGAAGTCGTCGTGACCCGAGCTGACAATGAGGAACACGAAGACCCTGCCATTGGCGCTTTCCTGACTCTTCTGGAGAGCGATATCAAATCTGGCCAGCGCCTCACCTCGTTGCCGGACGATCTGGCACAAGCTATGCTTGCCAATCTTCATCATTCCGTTGATCTCGAGGAAGAGATCGTGGGCGAAGTTGCCCTGTAATGCAGAGCCACGGTTGGTCGCTGCTCTTCCACGATTGTCTGATCGGGCAACTCCGGAAATTGAAGGCCGCCTCGGGTCGGGCTGAGGCGGCCGACCCTGCCGGCTTTGAGACTAATGCCAATGTCAAGCTGTGCCGCGCTCTGATTCAGTTGATTATCGAGGTGGTGCCAAGCGACCCCGCCCGCGAGGAATATCGGCAAGGCAATACCATGGGAATGGCTTATCGTCACTGGCGGCGGGCCAAGATCGGACGGCGCTTCCGGCTGTTCTTCCGTTACGATTCGAAGGTGAAGGTGATTGTTTTTGCCTGGGTCAATGACGAGCACACATTACGCTCGGCCGGGAGTGGTTCCGACCCTTATGCCGTGTTCCAGAAAATTCTGAATCGCGGCAATCCGCCTGATGACTGGGCAGCATTGCTCGCTGCGAGCCACGCGGAGTGCGGTGTTTCGGGCGGGGCGGGTCAGTCATGACCAGATTGAATGCAAGCATGACTTGTTGTCCCGCATCGGTTCAAATTATGTACTTTTTCCAGTAGCGCTTTTATGTCAAAACTCAAAACTATAGGAATGGTCTCCCTCGGCTGCCCGAAGGCACTGGTCGATTCCGAGCAGATCTTGACCAAGCTGCGCGCCGGGGGCTACCTGATTTCGCCCTCTTACGAAGGCGCCGACCTGGTGGTGGTCAATACCTGCGGCTTCATCGACGCGGCTGTCGAGGAGTCGCTGGACGCCATCGGCGAAGCGCTTGCCGAGAACGGCAAGGTGATCGTCACCGGCTGTCTCGGCGCCCGCGAGGAACTGGTGCGCAAGGCGCATCCAAGCGTGCTGGCGATCACCGGGCCGCACGCCGCCGACGAGGTGCTACAACACGTGCACGCGCATCTGCCGCAAGCGCACGACCCCTATACCAGCCTGGTGCCGCCGCAGGGCATCAAGCTGACGCCGCAGCACTACGCTTACCTGAAGATTTCCGAAGGTTGCAACCACAGTTGCACCTTCTGCATCATTCCCTCGCTGCGCGGGCCGCTGGTCAGCCGGCCCATCGGCGACGTGTTGCAGGAAGCGAAAAATCTCGCGGAAGCCGGCGTGCGCGAGCTGCTGGTCATTTCGCAGGACACCAGCGCTTACGGTGTCGATGTGAAATATCGTACCGGCTTTTTCGGCGGCCGCCCGGTCAAGACCCGTTTGCGCGAGCTGTGCGAGGCGCTGGCCGAATTCGGTATCTGGGTGCGCCTGCACTACGTCTACCCCTATCCCGCCGTCGACGACCTGATCCCGCTGATGGCCGAGGGCAAGATCCTGCCTTATCTCGACGTGCCCTTCCAGCACGCCAGCCCGCGCATCCTGAAAGCGATGAAACGCCCGGCGAGCGCCGAAAACAATCTCGAACGCATCAAAGCCTGGCGTACCGTCTGCCCGGAAATCACGATCCGCAGCACCTTCATCGCCGGCTTTCCCGGCGAGGGCGAGGCCGAGTTCGAGGAACTGCTGGCGTTCATCGAGGAGGCGCGCCTGGATCGCGTCGGCTGTTTCGCCTATTCGCCGGTCGGCGGCGCGGCGGCCAATGCCTTGCCCGGCGCCGTGCCGCAGGCGGTTCGCGAAGAGCGCCGACGCCGGCTGATGGAGCTGCAGGAAGATATCTCCGCCGAACTTCTGGCCGCGAAAATCGGGCGCGAGATCGAGGTGCTGGTCGACGAGGTCGATGAAGAAGGAACGATTGCCCGCTCATCGTCCGACGCGCCGGAAATCGACGGCCTGGTTTTCGTCGACGGCCATTTCGACGCCGAACCCGGAGATTTCCTGCGCGTCGTCGTGGTCGATGCCGACGAGCACGACCTGTACGCGGAATTTGTCGGGTCTGTAGAATCCGTGGAGCCGGCCTCTGCCGGGCGTTGATCGGAATGGGGGGGCGCGGCCGGCAAACGGTGTTCTTGCACGCTGTTCCGGTTTAGCATGTAAAGGCGTTCAACCAATACGGACATCCGTCATGGGAATCGACCAGCAGAACCCGACCGACCCGTCGCCGCCATCGCGCACCGCGGACTGGCGCGCGCTGGCGGCCAGCGTTTTCGAGCACAGCCGGGAGGGGATGCTGATCAGCGACGCCGATAACCGCATCGTCGCCGTCAACCCGGGTTTCCTCGAACTCACGGGCTACTCCGAGGGCGAAGTGCTCGGCCGCAACCCCGGCTTTCTGCATTCCGGGCGACACGGGCCGGATTACTACGAGCAGATGTGGGGCGCCTTGCGCAGCAGCGGTTTTTGGCAAGGCGAGATCTGGGATCGGCGCAAGAGCGGCGAGAGTTTCCTGGCGCTGTTCTCGATCAGCGTAGTGCGCGACGGGGACGGGAAAATCACGCATCACATCGGTATCTGCTCCGACCTGAGCCGGTTCGGCGAAGCGCGCAACCAGCTCGAAAAGATGGCTCACTTCGATGCGCTGACCGCCTTGCCCAACCGTAATCTCCTCAACTATCGCCTGCAACAGTCGCTGGCTACCGCGCAACGCGAAAACCGGACGATGGCGCTGGTATTTCTCGATCTGGACGGGTTCAAGCCGATCAACGATCGCTACGGGCACGCCGCCGGCGACCGCCTGCTGGTCGAGATCGCCAACCGCCTGGGGCTGGCGCTGCGGACTGGCGATACGGTGGCGCGGCTGGGCGGCGACGAGTTCGTTTTCATCATCTCCCGCCTGAAAAACCTCGACGAACTCGACCCTATATTGCTCCGGTTGCTGTGCGACGTGGCCGCGCCGTGCCGCATCGACGGGCACGAGATGCGCGTCTCCGCGAGTATCGGCGTCACCGTCTACCCGCTCGACGGCAGCGATCCCGACACCTTGTTGCGCCACGCCGATCAGGCCATGTACCAGGCCAAGCAGAACGGGCGCAACCGCTATCACCTGTACGACGCCGAGCAGGACAGGCGCAGCCAGACCCGGCGCGACCAGGTGCTGCGCTTGCGTCAAGCGATACCGTTGAGGGAGCTGGATCTGTACTACCAGCCCAAAGTCAACCTGCGTACCGGCGGCGTGGTCGGCATGGAAGCGCTGCTCCGCTGGCACCATCCCGAATGCGGTCTGTTACCGCCCGAGGAGTTCCTGCCGCCGATCGACAACAACGATCTGATTATCGACATCGGGCGCTGGGTGATGGGCGAGGCCTTGTCCCAAATGAAGGCTTGGCGCGCGATGGGAATGGAGATGCCGGTGAGCGTCAACATTGCCGGGCGGCACCTGCAATGCGCCGACTTTAAAAACCATCTCAAAGAAGCTCTGGCGTGCCGGCCGGAGGTTTCGCCCGGCCTGTTTGAAATCGAAATTCTCGAATCCTCGACGCTCGACGATCTGGCGCAGGTACGCGAAACCGTCGTCGCCTGCCAGGAAATGGGTGTCAGGATTGCGCTCGACGACTTTGGGACAGGTTCTTCATCGCTCGCCCATCTGCGCCACGTCCCTTCCGATACGCTCAAGATCGACCGCAGCTTTGTCTCCAACCTGCTCGACGATGCCGACGATCTGACCTTGGTCGAAAGCGTGATCGGTCTCGGCGCCGCTTTCTCGCGGCAAGTCGTCGCCGAAGGCGTGGAAACACCCGAGCATGGCTTGATCTTGCTGCGCTTGGGCTGCGATGTCGCGCAGGGCTACGGCATCGCCCACCCGATGCCCGCCGGCGACGTTCCCGCCTGGGTCGGCGCCTGGCGCCCCGATCCGCAGTGGGCGCTATGGGCCGACACGCAGTGGGAGATGGCCGATTTTCCGTTGCTGGTGGCGCAGTACGACCATCTCAAATGGGTGCGGCGGGTCGTTATAGCGGTGAGCGGCGGCGCCATGCAACTGACGGCCGCCGAACTCAACGACCATCGCCAGTGCCGGTTCGGCCACTGGTATTACGGCTACGGCAGCGTGCGCTACGGGAAGCTCGCGGAGTTTCAGGCCATCGAGCCGGTGCACCTGGAAGTGCATCGAATCGGCCCGGAAATTATGCGGCTCAAGGAAAGCGGCGAGAGGGAACAGATCGTCGCGCAAGTGCGATTGCTGCTGGCATCCAAAGACAAGATCCTCGATTTTCTGAACCGGCTTCAGCGCGCGGTGGCTCACCGCTCGCACACGCTTCAGTAAGATTGCCGCTCCAGCTTGATTTCCTGCATGATCGTCGTCGATATTTCCTCGATCGACTTGGTCGACGAGTCGAGCCAGCGGATGTCTTCCTTGCGCATCATTTTTTCGGCTTCGCCGATTTCCTTCCGGCAGTTGTCGAGCGAGGCGTAGCGGCTGTTCGCCAAACGCTCGGTGCGGATCGCGTGCAGGCGTTCGGGCTGGATGGTCAGGCCGAAGAGCTTTTGGCGATACTTGTCCAGCCCCTCCGGCAGCGCGCGGCGCTCGAAGTCCTCCGGGATCAGCGGATAGTTGGCCGCCTTGACGCCAAACTGCATCGCCAGATACAGGCTGGTCGGCGTTTTGCCGCAGCGCGATACGCCGACCAGAATCACGTCGGCTTCTTCCAGACCCTTGTTGGTGACGCCGTCGTCATGGCCGAGCGCGTAATTGATGGCCTCGATGCGGTCGTGGTACGAACTGCTGTCGGCGCTCCCGTGAAAACGCCCGACGGCGTGCGTGGCCTTCATTTCCAGCTCGGACTCCAGCAGTCCGATAAAGGTCGAGAAAAGCGGCAGGCAGAGCCCGTCGCTGGAGCACAGGACAAGGTTCAGGTCGTGCTGGACGAGCGTCGAGAAGACAATCGGCCGTACACCGTCCTCGCGCGCCGCCTGCGCGATGCGTTCGACGCATTCCAGCACCTTGTCCCGCGAGTTGACGAATGGCATGCGCACCTGGCGCATTCTTACGCCCTCAAACTGCGCCAGCAGGCTGTGCCCCAGCGTTTCGGCGGTAATGCCGGTGCTGTCGGAAACGAAAAATGCGGTGCGGGTCGGGGTTTCGTCGGGAGAATGCATGCGTTCTGGAGGAGCCGAAACCCTCGATTCTACAGCGGATGGCGATCCGCTCCCGCAATTGCCCCCGCATTTTCGGGCGCGATCGGAAAGGGAAGCGGAACCCCGGTGTTTTCTGGAACCGAACGCGGGGCACACGGTAAATTTGTTCTAACCGTCCCCCGTCATTCCCGTGCAGGAATGACGGAAATCCAACAGGTTAGTAGTAGAAGAAATTTACCGTGACGTGGGGCACGGCGTCCTAAACAGACGAAGCCTCATTGCGGTATCATCGGTTGCGAGTTCGGATCGACAATGTACGTGTTTGGAGGCCGCTGATGATCGCCCGTTATTTGATCGCCCTGACGCTTGCCTCCGCCGGTTCCGGCGCCATTGGTGCGGCCGCTCCCGACTGCTCTCGCCCGTTCACGCTGGCGCTGCACGATCACGGCCTGCTCTACTCGGCCGACACGGATACCGGCATCGACAAGGATGTCGCCGACGAGCTGGTTCGCCGCAGCGGCTGCAAAGTCACGGTCGGCCTCATGCCGCGCGCCCGCATCTGGCAGCTGATCGAATCCGGCGCGCTCGATTTTAGCCTTTCCGGCATCGCCAACGCCGAGCGCGACAAATTCGCCGCTTTCGCCTGGTACTTCAGCAACAAATACTATCTGCTGGTGCGCAAGGATAGCGGTGTACGCAATCTGGACGATTTCGAGCGCAACGACAGGTTGCAGCTAGGCGTCATCCGCAGCTTCCGTTACAGCGACACCGCCAACCGGCTGGTCGACCGGCTGCAAGCGGCCGGCCGCCTCACCCAGGCCGGAGGGCTGGCGCCGTTGTACCAGACGCTGATGCTCGATCGCGTGCAGGGCATGATTATCGAGCCTTTCGATTACCCGACGCTGGAGGAAATAAAGATCCGCGACATCACCGCCATCATCGAGTTCAACGACCCGCCCGTACCGCACGGCCTGATCATGTCGAGGAAGGCGCTGCCGCCGGCGGAGCAGGAAAAATGGCGCCTGCTGGTGAACGGCATGCGCGTCGATGGCACCCTGCGCCGCATCTTCGAGAAATATTTCAAGCCCGAACTGGCGGCCGCGCTGGTGAACTTTTGACGGCAAGGGTGATGGTCGCGCGCCACCGGATGGCCGCGCTGCGTTTGCTGCCGTGGCTGGCGCTGGTCGGCGGGCTGACCATCTCCTGGCTGGTTTGGGACTACGAGCGGCAGAGCGCGCGCAAGGAACTGCGCGCCCGTTTCGATTTTGCCCTGCGCGAAACGGTGAGCCGGGTCGAGCAGCACATGGTGGCCTACGAGCAGATGCTGCGCGGCGTGCAAGCGCTGTTCGCGACGACTGGAACCATGGATCGCAAGGCGTTTCACGACTACGTCGGCACGCTGCAACCGGACGCCAACTTTTCGGGCGTTCAGGCGCTCGGCATCGCCAAACGGGTTCCGTCGCAGCTCAAGGCGGCGCATGTGGCCACCATGCGCCGGCTCGGTTTTGCCGGCTACGAGATTCTCCCCGCCGGCGAGCGCGAGCTGTACGCCCCGGTCGTCCAGCGCGAACCGGGTATCGGCCGCAACCGCGCCCCGTTCGGTTTTGACCCGTGGTCTGACCCGGTGCGGCGCCAGGCGATGGAGAAAGCGCGCGACTCGGGCATGGCGGCGATTACTGGCAAAGTCCGCCTCATTATCGATAGCGGGACCGATGCCCCGCCCGGATTTATCATGTACCTGCCGATTTACGCGCACGGCGAGATGCGCGATAGCGTCACCCGGCGGCGCAAGCACCTTGTCGGCTGGGTTTACGCATCCTTCCATGTGAACGATTTCATGGCCAGCTTGTACGGCAAGCAGTTGCCCGGGCTTTCGCTCGCCATCTACGACGGCGTCGTTCCGGCCGATGGCGCGCTGCTTTTCCGTTCCGCCGACGGCGCTGGCCGGACGGCGCCGGCTCTGACCGCCAACGAATACATGGTCGTTGCCGGACACACATGGATGCTGTCGATGGTCACGCAACCCGAGTTTGAAACCGGCTTGGGGCGCGACGCCGCATCGGTGATCGCTGTCACCGGCATCGGTTTGAGCGTCCTGCTGGCGCTGCTCGTCTGGCTGATGCTCACCGGCCGCACGCGCGCCTTGCGGCTGGCGGCCGAGATGACCGAGGAGTTGCGCCACATGGCGCAGCACGACGCGCTGACCGATCTGCCCACGCGCGCCTTGTTCAGCGAACGCCTACACCGCGAGCTGGCCCGCGCCAAACGTCACGACGGGCGTTTCGCCATGATTTTTCTCGACCTCGATAACTTCAAACCGATCAACGACAACTTCGGCCACGCCGTCGGCGACTTGCTCTTGCAGCAGGTGGCGCGGCGCCTGCAAGCGTCGGTTCGCGTTTCCGACACCATCGGACGCATCGGCGGCGACGAGTTTGTCGTGCTCTTGCCGGAGTTAACCGGGGCGGGTACCGCGCTCGTTCTGGCCGAAAAAATCCGCCAGGCGGTGCGCCACCCCTTCATCGTCGATGGCCGCAAACTGTCCATTACTTGCAGCCTCGGCGTCGCCATCTATCCCGACGACGGCGCCGACGAAATCGTCCTCACCAAGAGCGCCGACGAGGCCATGTATCGTGCCAAAGAGAGCGGGCGCGACAGTGTCCGGCTGGCGGGTTGAGAGTAGGGCTTAATTCTACTTTGTCAGATTGAGTTTCAATCATCCGCTTTTGTCATATAATATAGTGCAACGTATTGTTTCTCGTGTAATTTCTCTTGGAGTTGGCGGATACGATGCCAGCTCAAGTACACGCATAGCATTTCCGCGCTGGCCGCGTCCGCGCTCGCGCGCTTCGATGCCCGCTCCACGCCGTACCTTCCCCGCTTCCAGAGCCCTACCCGCCCGGTCGGAGACTCGGCGCGCCTGTATTTGCGCGACCTCTTCCAGCGCCGGCGGCGCAATATGGAAAAGATGGCCGAAACCGTCTCGGGGGGCCGGTACCCGAGGCTCCACCGCATGCCGGGCGGGCCGGCCCGGGATCGCCGCGGTGTGCGCCGGCAACCGGTCGCCGGCGCCGACGCGCAATTCGGCCAGGCTTGCGCGCCGGTGATCGACGGGAGCGCCTCCGCCGAGAAGGGGGCATGTCCGCCGGTGTTGCCCGCCAGTGGAACGGGCGCCTTGGCAAGACCGACAACAGCCGGGCCGGCGTCTTCGCCGCCGTGGTGCGTGACCGGGTCGCCGCCCTGGCCGAAGGCGAGCTGTATGTCCCCGAGGAGTGGTCCGCCGATGCGGCCCGTTGCCGGGATGCGGGGGTTCCCGGGGGGTTGGAGTTCCGCACCGAGGGCGGGATGGCGCCGGCCATGATCCACCGCTTGCGGCGGGAGGGGCCGCGTTTCGCCCATGTCGTGCCCGATGCCGGCTACGGGTTCTGCCGCGGCTGTTGCGCGCCCTGGAGGGCGGGCGTGAAACCTTCCTGGCGGAAGTGCGTCCGGATCAGACCATCTACCTGTCCGATCCGGCGCCGGCCGTGCCGGTGCAGGCTGTCGGTGCGCGAGGGGGAGAAGGGCGAAGTCGCCGCCGGTTACCTGAAGCAACGGGTGTGGCTGTGGGAGGGGTCCGGGCAGCGGGCGCGCTGCCGGCATCTCTTGGCGCGCCGCGAGATCGATGGCTCGAAGCTGAAGTTCTGCCTGTCCGATGCCGGGCCCGGGGCCGGCTTGCGCCGGCTGGCGGACATGCGGGTGGCGCGGCACTTCGTGGAACGGGCGTCCGGGGATGCCAAGGGGGCGTGCGGCATGGCGGGCTATCAGGTTGCCATGGATGCGAAGAGCGTGTCAGGCGGCACCGGATCGAGCAGGTTGCGAATCTGGTTGTCGCTGGGAATCTGGTGTACGCCAAAAAGCGACAAGGCGTTGTTCTTGCCCAGCTGCTTTTGCATTCTGACTTGACT